>JADLEA010000249.1 GCA_020846365.1 Bacteroidota bacterium | reverse complement strand
GGGATTCGTCCGGCAAACGAGATGTTCAGCAACGTCAGCAGGGAGAAGAAGGCAATAATCACCACGTCCGTGGAGTGAAGGGCACGCAGCAAAGTGCGGAAGCTCATGCAGGCGTCCTTCCCGGCCGAGGTATTGCCACGAGCCGATTGCTCAGCTCCGCAAGTTCTTCGATGGACAACTCCTCCGGACGGCGGCGGAGCGTACTCTCGAGTTCGGCCGGAGGTTCTGTTTCGAGGAAGTACCGGAGGGAATTTCTGAGGGTCTTGCGACGTTTCCCGAACACCGCACGCACCATGGCGCGGAAGAACTCCTCATCGGCGACAGCAGCGCGCGGTTCCGCACGCATGGTCACATGCACCAGTGCGGATGTCACCGCCGGGCGCGGGTAGAACACGTGGGGGGAAACATCAAAAAGCACATCCACCTCTGCGAAGAATTGGCACATCACGGACAGAATTCCGTAGTCCTTGTTTCCCGGTCCGGCGGCCAGGCGCACCGCCACTTCACGTTGCATCATGAGCACCGCATCCCGGAGGGCTGCCCGGTGTTCCAGAAGGTGAAACAGAATCGGCGTGGTGATATTATACGGGATATTGCCTACCACGCGGAGCCGCCCGCCCCGCGCCGCGATGGCGGAGAGGTCTACACGCAAGATGTCCTCGTGGAGGATCTCCACTGTCGTGCCGGCGAGGCCCTGCCGCAGCCGGTCGATCGCGCGGTCATCCAGTTCCACGACGATGAGTTTGCCTGCCCGTGCGGCTAATTCATGGGTCAACGCACCTTCGCCGGGGCCGATCTCCAGGACGGTATCGTGCGGGTCTGGAGCGATAGCCGCAATGATTTTGCGCGCGACATTCGGATCACGAAGGAAGTTCTGGCCGAGTGAGGAACGCGGATGCAGGGGAGGAAAGGCGGTCACAGTCACCCTTTTGAGCATTCCCGGATCCTCCGCCCTCTCGGTTGAAGGTGTGCGGAAACCCGAGCGGTAAATATAGACAAGCCGGCGGGTAATGTCAACGCGTCCAGCCCGGATGCTTCGTTGATTTTCAACGTTGAAATGGTTAGTTTTATAAGAATTAATCATTTGGCACTGCCATGCCCGATCCCATGACTTCAAGCCCCGACCATCCTACCCCCCAACCCGTCCCCCCTGCACCCGCACAGCAACAACGCGGAGCCCAGCAGCCCCGTTCCCGGCCGCCACAGCCGCGGAATCAGCCGCAGCAGCAGCAATGGGCGGACGTCAGCGTGGTGATTCCCCTCTATAACGAGGAGGGGTCGCTCAAGGAGCTGAACCAGCAACTCCGGTCCACTCTCGGCAGGATGAACATCCGCTACGAAATCCTGTACATCGATGACGGCAGTACGGATCATTCATTTCAGATTCTGCGCGACTTGAAGCGGAATGACCGGCACCTGAAGGTGATCCGGTTCCGGCGCAACTACGGAAAATCCGCCGCGCTGGCCGTCGGATTCGAAAAGGCACAGGGAAACGTTGTCATCACCATGGATGCGGATCTGCAGGACGATCCCGCGGAAATCCCTTCCATGAAGCGCCGGATCGAAGAAGGGTATGATCTGATCTCCGGCTGGAAGAAAGTCCGCCGCGACCCCATTTCCAAAACCATTCCTTCCCGGTTCTTCAACTATGTCACCGGAGTGCTGACCGGCATCAAGATCCATGATTTCAACTGCGGCCTGAAAGCGTACCGCCGTGAGGTGGTGAAATCGGTGAAAGTGTACGGCGAATTGCACCGCTATATCCCGGTCCTCGCCCATTGGGAAGGATTCAGAATCGGCGAAATGGTCGTGCAGCACAGGGCCCGCAAATACGGCAAGACCAAGTTCGGCCTCGGCAGGTTCTGGAAAGGCTTTCTGGATCTGCTCACCGCCCTCTTCACCACCAGGTTCCTCCGCAGACCGTTGCATCTCTTCGGCCCGATAGGGCTGTTCCTCACCCTTGCCGGAAGCGTGATTGACCTCTGGCTGGTCATCGAATGGATCAGGGGCCTCACGTCTCTCGGAAACCGGCCGCTCTTCCTTGCCGGCTCGATGCTTATCGTGATCGGCATCCAGTTCATCTCCCTCGGACTCCTGGGCGAGATGATCAGCAAAACCCGCGCGACGGCAGAAGAGTACTCGATCCGGGAGTTCCTCAAGTAACGATGGACCGCGAATGACGAAGCAATGGGCGTCCGTCGATGCATTGAAGCGCGATTGCCGGTGGTTTCGCGGCGACGTTCCGTGCAAGCCGCACAAACAATCCGGCTGCCATTGCCGTGAAGCGGACGGAAGCACCTGCGTCCACTTCAGCCCGCAGTCGGGCAACATTCTCATCATCAAGCTCGGCGCGATCGGCGACGTCATCCGCACGACCCCCCTCCTCCGCAAGCTCGCGGAGGTGCATCCGTCCCATCGCATCTGGTGGTTGACGCTCACTCCTGAAGTCGTTCCGGCGTCGGTGGATGTCGTGCTCCCCTTTACCCCCCGGGCTCTCACAACGCTCGCCGCAGTCCGCTTCAATCTTGTGCTCAACCTGGACAAAGATCCGGAGGCCTGCGCGTTGACGTCCACGCTTCAGGCAGACCGCAAGAAGGGCTTCACGCTTCTCGACGGAAAGCCCGCTCCGCTGGACGGGGATGCCCGGCAGAAGTTCCTGACCGGCGTCTTTGACGACCTCAGCAAAGAGAACACGCAGAGCTACCTCCAGGAAATCTTTGCCATCTGCGGGTTCACGTTCAGCGGTGAGGAATACATTCTGGACAATCATGCCGGCGATGGCTATCGCTGGAAGCTCCCGCGCCGTAAGCCGATCGTCGGGCTCAACACAGGATGCGGAGGCCGGTGGGTCTCCCGCCTCTGGGATGAGAAGAACTGGGTTGCCCTCGCACGGCTGTTGAAGAAGGCGGGCTGCGAGCCGTTGCTCCTGGGCGGTGAACAAGAACATGTAAAGAACCGGCGCATCGCAACGAAAAGCGGCGCGCGCTATCTCGGTCACTTCCCCCTGCCCCAGTTCATCAACCTGATGGACCAGTGCGACCTCATCGTCTCCGCCGTCACCATGGCAATGCATCTCGCCATCGGACTTCGTAAACCCCTGGTGCTGTTCAACAATACGTTCAACAGGCACGAGTTCGAGCTGTATGGCAGAGGGGTGATCCTGGAGCCTGAATTTGAGTGCTCCTGCTACTACTCTCCTGTCTGCCCGAACAACTGCATGCAGTATCTTCGCGTTGAGACGGTATTTGCACACTGCAAACAACTCCTGCCACCGTGACACCTGTGGGGTTCCATGGCCAAACCAACCTCGAAACCGCGCCGGCACACTGACCGCTCTGCGTGGGAGCCGACGGATTGGCAGTGCATCGGAATTCTCGGGGCACTGACCGCACTCTTCTTTCTGAAAATCCTGCTGGGCGATGCGTTTCTCTGGGAGGACTTCGTCTACCAGTGGTATCCCTTCCGTCAGTTCGCCTCCAGCGCGCTGGCGGGCGGGGAGATACCCCTCTGGAATCCGTACACCGTTCACGGCATGCCGTTCCTTGCCGAGATCCAGACGGAGGTGTTCTATGTGCCCATGGCGTTTCTGGTGTTTCTCCTCAAGGACGGCCGGCTGGATGTGTACTGGTTGGAGCTTGTGAATGTCCTGCACTATCTTCTTGCCGGCGGGGGGATGTACTTCCTGGCGCGCTCTTTTTCCCTCCACCGCCTCTCCGCGCTCTTCGCCGGCGTCACGTTTGCGTTTTCGGGATTCCTTGTCACGCACGCCATTCATCAGGTCATTACCGGCGTTGTCGCATGGTATCCTCTCTTGTTCCTCCTCTTTCGCAAAGCCCTGTCGGAACGCACCTGGCTCTGGGTGTTCGTGGCGGGCCTTACGCTCGGCCACAGCTTCTTCGCCGGCTCTCCCCAGATGTCGCTCTTCCTGTACCTCTTCCTTCTCTGCTACTTCTTGTTCGAGCTTGTCCACCGGCACGGATGGAAGGGGATTCTTGAACGGCCGGCGCTGAATATGGCGACCCGTGCGGCCGTGGTGGTCCTCCTCTCCCTCGGGATCGCCATGATTCAGTTTCTCCCAACGCAAGAGCTCTCCGAACTCTCCGCACGCGCGCAGATCTCGTACGAAAAGGGAAGCGAAGGATCCCTGAGCTGGGGGCAGCTGCTGACGCTGCTTGTCCCGAAATTCTTCGGGGTTTCGGATGCCCATGCATACACCTACTGGGGGCCGGGACCGTACTGGCATTTCTGGGAGACATGCCTGTACTTCGGCATCCTGCCTCTCATCCTTGCGTTGCTTTCCTTCCGGCTCTTCAAGCAAAACGCGACGCTGGGCTTCCTGGCCGGTTTCTCGATCTTCGCGGTTCTCTTTTCGCTGGGTTCGAATTTCATCCTGCACTCCGCCTTCTTCCACTATGTTCCGGGTTTCGCTTCCTTCCGCAATCCGGCCCGCATGGGAGTCTTTCTGCCTTTCCTCGGTTCGCTGCTGTCGGGATTCACGCTCCACCATTTGCTTAAGGGTTTGGATACACCCGCTGAGCGCGCCGAGTGGAAGAAACGCATCCTGCTGGTGTGCGGTGCGGGAGCAGTCGTCATCGTCCTCCCGCTGATCGGCATTCTGGATGGTGCGTTTCCTTTCCTCGCACAAGTGCAGCCGCGCACATTTGTCCGGAAGGAACTCTTTATTGCACTGGGGCTTCTGGCCGCAGCTTCCGGCGTTGTCTATGCGCTTGTTGTTCGCAGGGGGAACGGCACAGTCCTCGCCGTGCTTGCGTGTGGCCTGGTGTTCGTCGATCTGTACCTGTTCGGCTCCAATCACAATACGGCCGACACGAATCCGGAAGACCATTTCCGGCGCTCCGATCCTCTCGTCCGGTTCTTCAAATCGCAGGAAGGCCTCTTCCGGGTGAACTCGAGAAATTCCCAGGGGATGATTATGGACCGGAACCAGGGCATGGTGGATCACATCTACACAATCGAGGGCTATACGCCGCTCTACCTGCAACGGATCCATCCTCCGGCCTCCACCCTGGAAAAGAGCTTCGACTTGATGAATGTGCGGTACTTCACCGTAACGGACAGCGCACGCGGTACCCTGGGCTTGCAGGAGCGGAAACGGTATTTGCCCCGTGCACACATGGTCTTCAGTTCAATCGTGACGCGCTCGGGGGAAGAATCCACCGCGCAGCTGAAGTCTCCCGATTTTGATCCCTGGACCATGGCGATCGTGGAGGACTCCACCCACATTCCCCTTGCGCTTCCGGCAGATCCCCCTGTCTGGCAGATCCGTATTGAAAGATATCAGAACAACTCCCTGCGGCTCACGGTGGAAACCGATCATGACGGTTTGCTCGTGTTGAGCGAGACGTACTACCCGGGGTGGAAGGCCTTCGTGGACCATCAACCGGCTCCCATCTTCCGCACGAACTACGCCATGCGAAGTGTGCCTATCCCGCGTGGGACGCATGAGGTGGATGTCACTTTTGAACCGGACAGTTTCCGGCGGGGCATGTTCATCACCGTCGGAGCATTGTGCGTCGGCTTAGCCGGCATCATCGTCACACGGAGACGATCCCGCACAGCCGGTGGCAAGACGGGACAGCAACCGGCGCGCCCATGAAAATCACCATTCTCGGTACGGCATACCCTTTGCGGGGAGGCATTGCCCACTACAACGCACTGCTCGCCGACGCGCTGCAGGGGCGGCACCACAAGGTGAACACGATTACATTCAAGCGTCAGTATCCTGCGTTCCTGTTTCCCGGAAAAACCCAGCAGGAAACCGGCGAGATGGTGCACGTCCCGCCTGCGCCCCAGCGTGTCGACTCCATCAACCCTCTGAACTGGCTCAGTGTCGGCAGAATGATCCGGAAAGAACGCCCGGATCTCTTGATCTTCAAGTACTGGCTCCCCTTTTTCGGCCCGTGTTTCGGCACGATTGCACGCGTTGCCCGTGGGAACGGACACACAAAGGTGCTTTTCATCTGTGACAACGTACTGCCCCACGAACACCGCCCGGGAGACAAACTCTTCACACGCTATGCCTTCGGCGCAGGGGACTACTTTGTCGTGCAATCCGCCGCTGTGGAGCGGGATCTTCTGACAATTCTCCCCGGCGCCAAATACCGCTATGCCCCGCATCCCGTGTACACCCTGTTCGGACAACCGGTGGAAAAGCATGACGCGCGGCGTCAGTTGGGCATCACCGATGAACGCGTCCTGCTCTTCTTCGGCTATGTCCGACGTTACAAAGGGTTACATGTATTGTTGCCGGCTATCAAAGAAGTCCGGAAGACTCTTCCTGTCAGGCTGCTCGTCGTGGGGGAATTCTACACGGACCAGGCAGAGTACAGGAAACAAATCGAAGATCTCGGGTTGCAGGATTGTGTCACCGTGCATGCCGACTATGTTCCCAATGAGCGCGTCGGGGCCTTCTTTTCTGCCGCGGATGTCGTTGTGCTCCCGTATGTTTCAGCGACGCAGAGCGGTATCACGCAGATCGCATACAATTTCAACAAACCTGTTATCGCTTCGAACGTGGGCGGACTCGCAGAGGTGGTCAAGCATGGAAGAACGGGGATCATCGTCCCCCCTGACCAGCCCCACGCACTCGCGGAAGCGATACTGGAATACTATCACCGGGACTGCGAATCGACCATGACGCCGGCGGTCGCGTCGGAAAAGCACCTGTATTCGTGGGAACACTTTGTCGATGCGATCGAATCCCTCTGTTCATCGAACGCGAACGATGCATGAAGATGCCTGAAGGCATGCGCCATCCGAGTGTCTATGTAATCGTCGTGAATTGGAACGGCAAGGACGTCACTCTCGATTGCCTGGCTTCCCTGCGAGGGGTCACGTACCCGGCCATGAAGGTGCTTGTGGTAGACAACGGTTCAACCGATGGCTCCGTAGCCGCCATTGCGGGTGGTTTCCCTGAGATGGAAATCCTGTCGCTGAACGAAAACCGCCGCTTTGCCGGAGGAAACAACGCCGGAATCCGGAGGGCACTTGAGGCAGGAGCGGACTTTGTGCTTTTGTTGAACAACGATACCGTCGTGGATCCGGGTTTTGTGCAACCCCTCCTGGATCGATTCCATCACGAGGATCGATGCGGCATGGTTGTGCCGAAAATCTTCTATCATCACCCGCCTGACCTTCTCTGGTATGCCGGCGGGGAGATTTCGTTCTGGACAGGCACGATGCGGCATCGGGGGATCCGGGAGAAAGATCGCGGTCAATATGACAGCCCGGGGGAAACGGATTACGCCACAGGATGCTGCGTGCTTGTTTCCAGGGAGGTCATTGGCCGCGTCGGGGCAATGGACGAAGGCTACTTCATGTATACCGAGGATGCGGACTGGAGCATGCGTGTCCGGCGTGCGGGGTATCGCGTGGTGTTCGAGCCGGGCGCTTTTCTATGGCACCGACTCTCGGTCAGCACGGGCGGGCATCTTTCCCGGTTCAAGCTTAAGAACAAGATGTTCAGCAACTACAGGTTTTTTGCCCGGTACGCGCGCTGGTACCATTGGCTGACGTTTCCATGGCTGAGCATCATCGTGAATGCCCTGGCGGGTCTTCGGTATCTGACACACGTTGTCATGCGGTCGCCGGACGCGACGGCGGGACCGCAGATTTCCGGTCCTTCGGAATAGGGGCGGGAGAACACGTGGAATTCGGCAAGCATCTCACGAAGAGTCTCTGGGGTTTGGCGGACAAGGCCCTGCCCGTGGCATATGGCATCGGGTATGTGTACCTCGTGATCCGCGTCCTGCCGGAAGAAGAGTTCGGCAATTTCGTCCTGCTGCAGGAGATCTTCCTGATTCTTTCCGGTCTTGCCGCCGCACTTGCGCTTCAACCGTTGTTGAAGTTCGGGTCGGAGGACCAGCCGGATGACACGGACGTTCTCTCGGTGTCTGTTGCTCTTCACTTCGTCGTGCTTCTGGCGAGCTCGCTCGTCGTGACGTCGTTCAGGTATGAGCTCGCATCCATCCTTAACGCGCCGATGCTTGCCCCGTTGCTGATCTGGATCCCGGCATTGCTGGGCGCATCCTTCATCCGGAATACGGCGCTGGTGCTGCTGCAGACACGTTTTCAGTTGCAGCGTGTCTTCTGGGTGGACGCCGCGCATTTCCTCGGTGCGCCAATTCTGGTCTGGGTCATGTCCAGGATGCACCAATTCGACTCGGCAATGGATCTCATTGTGATCAACGTTGTTTCCCTCTCCCTGTCCTCTGCCGTGGGTCTGGTGCTCGTGCGTACCCGGCTCCAGTTTGGCAACCGGCCGGGGTGGGACGTCTGGAAGCGAGTTTCGCGCTACGGCATCTATTCGTTTGGGAGCGTGTTCAGCTACCTTCTGTACAGTAAGGCCGATTCATTCGTGCTGGCTGCATATTCGGGGCCGGTGACCGTTGCCCTCTACAACTCCGCGAAAATATTCACACGGATTTTCGAGATGGCGACGCAGGTTGTGCAGATGCTCGTCCTTCCGGCGGTGTCCTTCCTTTCATCGCGCGGCGAAGAGGCTTCGCTCAAAGCGCTCGTGGAGAAGGCCATCATGTTTTCCACCATCGCCATGGTGCCGGTGTTGCTCCTCCTCCTTCTGGGGCCGGAGCTGCTCATCGAGCTCCTGTACGGCGGACGCTATGCCGAAGCAGCGGGAATCCTTCGCATCTTCGCTCTCATGTCCCTCACCGTCCCGATTCTGGCCATAGGTTCAAGTGTGCTGATGGGACTTGGCGAAGCGCGCGCAAGCTTCTTCCTGGGAGTGCAGACCCTTGTCGTATCGATCGGGTCGTTTTTCCTCTTCATTCCCTGGCTCGGCGCCAACGGGGCAGCGGTGGCCTCTGTCGTTGCGTCCGTCATCATGACGTGGGTAACGCTGCGCATCACACGCCGGTATGTGCAGATGTCCACGCGCGGCGTGTTGGCGAGAGTGTACGATATCAAGGCGTTCGTCACCCGGCGATTGCAGGAGTTCCGGCGTTAGCACGCATTCGTTGGAACCGTGTTCCC
>JADLEA010000248.1 GCA_020846365.1 Bacteroidota bacterium | reverse complement strand
TCCTCTTTTTCGGTCTGATTCTCGGCCTGGAAAAAGTGTCGCGGCGGTTCTGGTGCCGCAATCTCTGTCCGGCCGGCGCCTGGCTCGGATTCCTGTCGCAATTCAGGATGTTCGAGCGGCTCGTCGGCGAGGCCTGCCCGGTCTGCAACAAGTGCCAGACAGAATGCAAGATGAACGCCATCCCCGGAGGCGACGTTCACCACACCAGCAAGGTGGAGTGCATCGATTGCTTCAACTGCGGCGCCGTGTGCCCGCCGAAGGTCAAAGCCATAACGTACCGCTGGAGATGGAAACCATATCATACGCCCGTGGATTACTCCCGCAGGCAATTGCTCCAGACCTCCGCAGCCAGCGTGGCAGCGCTCGGCCTGCTCAACCTGGGCCTCACCAACCGGGAGTCAGGAGATCGGCAGGTTCGCCCTCCCGGTGCGTTGCCGGAAGATCAATTCGCGGACAACTGCATCCGGTGCCTTGAGTGCGTGCGCATCTGCAAGTCCAACGGCGGGTGCCTTCAGCCGGATCACATCCATTCACGTTTCGAGGAGCTCTGGTTGCCCGTTGCGGTCATGAGGGAAGGGTACTGCGAGTACAACTGCAATCTCTGCGGGCAGGTGTGCCCCACGGATGCGATCCTGCCTCTGAGTCTGGCGGAGAAACAACACACGCCCATCGGCCTGGCCTACTTCGACAAGAACGTCTGCATCCCCTTCGCTCAGAACACCGATTGCATCGTCTGTGAGGAGCACTGCCCCACTCCCGACAAAGCCATCAAGTTCGAGGTGCGGGAGGTCGTCACGCGTGAAGGCGTGAAGAAGAACGTGAAGTATCCGTACGTCATCAAGGAGCTGTGCATCGGTTGCGGGATATGCGAAACAAAATGCCCGCTGCAGGGGCAGGCGGGCATCTATGTCACCACGATGAATCAGAAGAGAGCTGGCACAGCTCCGGTTGCAGAGCCGGCGAACCCGTACGGTTGACCCCGTTCGGCGCTTCCGCGTGTGCTGTGCGGCGCCATCCGGATGCCTCAGACCGATTCCTGTCCTTACTCGCTGAGCACCTTCCACTCCATGTCCCAGTCCCATCTGTCGAAGTAGAGGTTTCCTCCCCGCCATTCCACCTCACCCCGCTGTGAATCAACGGTTTCGGATCGTGGATGGATCTTTGCAGGATAGAACGAGGTCCCCACGGCGTCGTTGAAGATCAGACGATAGCTGTCCATGCCATTGACGTAGAAGTACTTCATCGCTTCGTCCTCCGACTCCCGTCTCCCGTAGGTCGCATCCATCGGCAGCCAGCCGTATGGTTCGAAATAGACCATGCCCCAATCGTGCATGCTGCTGGAAGGCGGGCGGAATTCCCATCCCGACTGCCACCGCGCCGGAATGCCATTCATGCGGAGAAGCGTGACAAAGAGCATCGTCTGCATCCCGCAATCGCCATGGCGATTGGTGAATGCGTAATCACTGAGCGACCGCACAGTGGAGTATTCGCGCGCAGACGCCCAAGGTACGTGGGAGTCCACCCAGGCGAACAACATGCGTGCAATGAGGAGCGGATTCCGCTCGTTCCCGACGATCTGGGCCGAGAGTGACCGCAGCGCCGGCGTAAACTGTATGTGCGGCGGCTCTTCCCTGAGATACGGCTCGAGGTCGGGACGGGCACTCACGGGTCGGACACGGGAAGCCTCAACGGGGACATACACGCCGTGCGACGTGTATTCATACTCAACAGAAAAGACGGTCTTCTGTGATGCGACCGCAGTCTTCTCGAGGTACACCGTGCGCTGCATATAGCTCTCGTTGTCCGCAATCAGGTTGTGTTGCGGTTCAGTGGCAAGCATACGGATGCCTTCCTGCCGCCCCGGAATTTCGCGCGGGAACGGAATCCAGCACCGGATGATCTCCCCCGCCGGCACCGCGTCAGCGTCCACCGTGAGCGTGTAGGCAACGCGAAGGCGGACTGGCTTGACAAACTGCTGCTTCGACTTCGCGGCCTCGCTCATGACGTCCCGGATATGGCGGTCCAGACCTTTCTCGGAGGCAAGTCCGGGTTCTTCAGGTGCATCGCGGTGTTTGTCCCGCCAGACCGCTCGAGCCGCGGTGTCAATGCGAAAGAGGTTCCGTGCCGCAGAGTTGAAGTACCGTTTCTCACCGTCGATGCGCATCATTTCCAGCGCGCCGCTGGCTTCCCAGCGCCCGAAGTCCCCGTCTGTCGCTTCCGGAATCCACTTCTTCACAAAGGTGCGAACCTCTGATTCGGTTTTTGTGAAATCCCTCCGGATCCGGAACATCCGGTCCCGTTCGAACGCGAGGGCCAGGCGGTCTGTCGGAGAGAGCGCGGTATCGCCGGCAAGTTTCTGCGCAATCGCCGCATCCGCTTTGTGGAAGTCTCCGGCCTCGATCATAGCCAGGATATCTTGACTGCCGGATGGTTGCGCAGACGCGGGGGTACATGCGATTACGGTCAGAAGCGAAAGGGAAATCAGCAACAAGCATTGAGCGGTTCGTTGTGTCATGAAGGGGTTCCTTTTCGTTGGAGCTGCAATATACGCCGTGATGACGGGAGGTGCAAGCAGGCGGCGTGTGACTCGATCTCCCGTCAGCAGCAGAGCATGCAAGCATCGGGCTCGCTATGTCGATCGGAAAATGAGGCAGGCCGCGCCGGGGCCTGCGCAGGTCCGGACCGGACGATCCGGGCTCGCCAGTTTGGACTTGACAATATCGCAGCGCTTCGCTATACTGTGCCATACCTATGAAACAGATGATTCTTCAGAGCACACATGAGATGTTCTGGTGGTGGCGCCGCTTTCCGGTGTCCCCACTGACCTGAGTGTACACAAATAGTGGCTCGAAAGTGGGAACACCCTGCGGAGTGTTCCCACTTTTTTTTCTCCTGAACCGTGGGCGCACTTCTCCCGCGGTTTTCGCATTTCAGGAGCCTTTCCCTCACACTTCTCATCGGAGATAGCGTCATGACACCCCGCGTAATCCACCTCGACGAGCATGAAATGCCGACGGCCTACTACAACATACTGCCGGATCTGCCAGACCCGCTCGCGCCGCCCCTCCACCCGGGCACCAAGCAGCCCGTTGGTCCCCAGGACCTCTCCGCCATTTTTCCCATGGAGCTCATAAAGCAGGAGATGAGTCCGGATCGTCACATTGAAATCCCTGAAGAGGTGCAGGACGTCTATAGAACGTACCGTTCCACGCCTCTCATCAGGGCGACACGGCTGGAAAAGCTCCTGGGGACCCCTGCGGAGATCTATTTCAAGTATGAAGGCGTCAGCCCAGCGGGAAGCCATAAGCCCAACACGGCGATACCGCAGGCCTACTATAATAAGCAGGCGGGCCTCAAGCGGCTGGCGACAGAGACGGGAGCGGGTCAGTGGGGAAGCGCCCTGAGCCTCGCGTGCCAGATGTTCGGGTTGGAGTGCAAAGTGTATATGGTGCGCGTGAGCTATGACCAGAAGCCATACCGGCGGTCCATGATTCGCGCGTGGGGCGCGGATGTCGTGGCAAGCCCGAGCAAGGACACGAAGGCGGGCCGTGCCGCACTCAAAGCCAATCCTCACCATCCGGGCAGCCTGGGCCTGGCTATCAGCGAAGCGGTTGAAGACGCGGCCGGCCGCGACGACACGAACTACTCCCTCGGGAGCGTGCTGAACCATGTCCTTCTCCATCAGACGATCATCGGGCTCGAAGCGATGAAGCAACTCGAGAAAATCGACCGCTTCCCGGATATGGTGATCGGCTGCGTCGGCGGCGGATCAAACTTCGGGGGCATCGCCATCCCCTTTGTCCGTGAGCGTATCAAAGGCAGAAAGGTCCGTGCCATCGCCGTTGAACCTGCTTCCTGCCCGACGCTTACGAAGGGAGAATTCCGGTACGACTTTGGCGACGTCGCAAAGCTGACACCCCTGCTCCCCATGCATACGCTGGGACATACATTCGTGCCGGAGTCCATACACGCCGGCGGACTCCGCTACCACGGCATGTCCCCGATCGTCAGCAGGATGTTGATGAGCAACCTGATCGAGGCGCGGTCATACATGCAGAACGAAGTGTTCGAAGCTGCGGTCATGTTCGCGCGGACAGAAGGGATCATTCCCGCGCCCGAATCCTCGCACGCAATCAGGGCCGCAATTGACGAGGCCAATCTCGCAAAGGAGGAGGGCCAACGGCGCGTGATCCTGTTCAATCTCAGCGGACACGGTCACTTCGACATGTCGGCATACGACGCGTATCTCGGCGGGAAGCTCAAGAACCACAAGCTGCACGTGGACGAAATAAAGGCCGCCCTCGCGAAGATCGCGAAACTTCCCGTGCCGGCCGCCTGAGCAGACAGGAGCCACAGCAGCGCAACACGACCTTGAAGGGAGCAGACGCCCGACGTATGAGGCGCTCTGCTCCCCCCGGCCGCTACGGAGACAGCGTGCGGGCCGACTAACGATATCCCTACCTATCCTCTCCCTCCACTCCCTGACGCATCCGCTGTGCAACCTCCCGCGTGCATACCACGTATAGAAAGAGTAGCGGCCGCACCGGAAGACCTCCGGAAGGTTGCCAGGGAGGTGACACGAATCGGTGTATCTCCGCAGCACACCACCTGCGCTGTACAAGCATGCGTCCTCCGCCCGCGTGCAGAACAACGGATTTGGCTTGATCGCACACCAAGCTGAGGATGTGATGCGAAATCCTGCGACTCTTCGCGAGTCACTGACAAGTGACACCGCGCTTATTCTCTATGTCGCCCTGGCCAGACTCGCACTCCAACTCTGGCCCAACGCATTGGGCGGCTATGGGTACTTCCGGGACGAACTGTACTACCTGGCCTGTGCAGACCATCTGGATGCGGGCTATGTCGACCAACCCCCCTTCTCCATATGGGTCTTGAGCATCGTCCGGTTCCTGTTCGGCGATTCGCTGTTCGCTCTCCGTCTCCTTCCCGCAATCCTCGGTGCCGGCGTGGTCTTCCTCGCCGGGTACATTGCGCGCCTCCTCGGGGGAGGCCGAAGCGCCCAGATGCTGGCCGCCATCGGTACGGCCATCTCACCCATCCTGCTCGGCTTCAGCTCCATCTATTCCATGAATGCCCTTGACGTGTTGTTCTGGTCACTGACCGCCTGCGCCGCCATACTCCTGGTACAGACACGGGATCCCCGGTACTGGCTGCTCCTCGGATTCACTGTGGGGATCGGTGCGCTCAACAAGATCGGCATGCTCTGGTTCGCCGCGGGACTTGGCGCAGGAATCCTGTTCACGTCACACCGCGAATGGTTGCGTACGCGCTGGCCGTATCTCGCCGGCGGCATCGCCCTGGCCTGTTTTCTCCCTTACGTCATCTGGAACGCCGCGCACGGTTTCCCGCACATCGAGTTCATCCGCAATGCAGTGGCAGGCAAGTACGCAGGACTTACCCCGCTCTCGTTCCTGCGGGATCAGCTCCTCATCCACCATCCCGTGGCGATCCCGCTCTGGGGAAGCGGGCTCTTCTTCCTCCTCGCGTCACGAACAACGCCCTCGTACAGGTTCCTGGGGGTGGCCATACTC
>JADLEA010000247.1 GCA_020846365.1 Bacteroidota bacterium | reverse complement strand
TATTCGAGCGCCTGATCCGAAAGATCACGGATGAATCCAAAGGCCATGTGGGTACCGGGCTAATCGGAGGTCAGTGGCTGAACAGGGTACTGACCGACTTCGGCCGCCCGGACATCGCCTACCGGTTCGCGACAAACACCACGTATCCGAGCTGGGGGTACATGATGGAGAAGGGGGCGACGACCGTGTGGGAGTTATGGAACGGTGACAGTGCTGATCCGGCAATGAACTCGGGGAATCACGTCATGCTTGTCGGTGATCTGGTGATATGGTTGTACGAAAACCTGGCAGGATTGAAAGGGGATCCCGGCAATCCCGGCTTCAAACACATTGTCATGCAACCGACGCCCGTCGGAGATCTGTCCTTTGTCCGGGCCGCGCACAAATCCCCGCACGGGACTGTCAGGAGCGCGTGGAAGATCGCGGCGGAGCGATTCGTGTGGGATATCCATGTGCCGGTCAATACCACGGCCACGGTGCATGTCCCCGCGAAGGGTACCGGCGAAGTCCTGGAAAGCGGGAGGCCGGCCCGCAATGCCGACGGTGTTACCTTTTTGAGAATGGAGGGAACCTCAACGGTGCTCCAGGTCTCCTCGGGCGATTACCAGTTCTCTTCCCCCTGGTTGCCCTGAGGCGTTCCTCCATGCCGGCCTCGCCAGGGATCACCCGTCAGCTCAATCCGCGTGTGAACGGGTTTGGCCGCGCGTGCCGCTCCGTTGAGAACGGGAGCACCCTCGGCCTGACCAAGCGGTCGAAGTCCTCGTAGGCCATCTTGATCAGATCCCTGTGTGAACCCGCGTTGAAGGCAATTTCTTCATCTTCAGCGAGTGACGCGGACACGATCACTTTCATATCGAAGAGATTGCCGAACGGCGGCATCGCCCCGACTTCGCAATCGGGGAACAGCGCATTGAACTCAGATTCATTGGTGAGATGCACCGCAGGGGTCTTTAGCGCGTCCCGGAGAAACGCCAGGTTCACCATTTCCGTTGCCGGCAGAATGGCCAGCATGTGTGCGTCGTCGACGGTGAGGACAACCGTCTTGGCGAGTTCGTGGAAGGGAATATGGGCGGTAACGGCCACTTCACGCGCGGTGAAGGCGGGGGAGTGTTGAATCAGGACGTACTTGAGTTTGTGGCCGTCCAAAAAGTCGGTGAGGCGAGTGAGGATCATGGCGACCTCCGTTGAAAAATGGGTGCCGGTTGAGACTGTTTCAGCTGATTCTGAAACGACGCAGATGACGGGAAAGCATTTGGCAGGCACAGCGCATGTAGAGCGTGACGCGTTCGGAAGTACCTGAAAGCTACGGAGGAGTTGGGACAATCGCAAATTCGCCTTCGAAGAGAGGCGTAGCTGAGGCTACGGGATTCGGAAGCGTGGCGCATGGGGGTTTTCAGTCGGACGGACGTTACATGATGTAGAGGACTCTTGCGTTCAGCATCGGAGGGACGAGATAGCCGCGCGCCCTCCCTCCGCTCAGGCGGAGGCCGCTCGCCGCATGCAGATCCACACCATAGGGGGAAACCATGACTCACTGGAAAGCTGTATTCGCCATTGCTTTCGCCTGCCAGGTCGTCTTTCCGGGATGCGACATCGGAGACCCGGACTCGCCTGATCCTCAGTACGTGAAACTCCATCTTCAGTCCGGCTTCAGGGATGTTGTGGATACCTTTAACGGGACTCTCACAAAGGATCTCGTGATGGACGGGACCGTGAGTATTCCCTTCTTCCTGACTGAGGCGGAGCAGGAACACGTGCTGGCACTGCTGACGGATGAGGGGTTCTTCAGTCTCCCGGACACGATACATGCGACTCCGGGCGCCATGATAACCCCGGATCCGAGTCCGGACTTCCTTCGAGTGCAGGCAAATTCGCTCGACAAGACCGTCGTGTGGAACTACCCCCTGGAGCCCGCTGACGAGCATGGCCAGGCCATCGTAAGGATCATGATAGCTATCAGGGAAGTCGTCGAGGCGAAGGCCACCTATCGCCAGTTGCCCCCGGCGCGTGGCGGGTATCTGTAGCAGTATCCTGCGGCTCAGGCTACCAGCTGCTCATTGCCAGCGGCACGAAGTACCTTCGGCCCAAGCTCCCTGCGGCATAAGTCGTGTGCTTCCCAAGCTGGTTGCGGACCGGTGTTGCGGCACGGGGGCCTCCATTGACATTCCGGACACCCCGGCGTACATTTTATTGCATTTCCCAAGGAGCGCGTCGCAGCCGCCTGCACGACAGGGCGCCGCTGCGGAGCCGGTCATAGATCGAATCAATGTGAAGGAGAGAACGCCATGATCTCGCGGCCAACAGAGAACGAATTTGCCCCGTTCTATCTCACGTACGTGTCCCTCGTCCCTGAGACAGATATTCTGCCGGTGCTGGAAAAGCAGATTCCGGACCTGGAGCTCATAGGAAGGGCCGTGCCGTCCGACCGGGAGACATTTCGCTACGCGCCGCGGAAGTGGAGCATACGCGAGGTGTTCGGACATATGATCGATGCCGAACGCGTTTTTGCATATCGTGCCTTCTGTATCAGCCGGGGAGAGAGCGCGGCCCTGCCTTCCTTTGACGAGAATGCCTATGTTGCTTCGTCGCTCTACAACGATCAGCCTCTGAAGGCCCTTCTTGCGGAGTTTGCGTCAACGCGGACGTCGAATCTGGCGTTCCTTGGCCGGCTGGCGGAACAGGACTGGCTGCGCACAGGAACTGCAAGCGCCAAACCTGTTTCCGTGCGGGCACTGGCATTCATCATGGCCGGTCATGTGCGTCATCACATCAACGGGCTGAGAACCTCGTATGGCGTATCAACCTGATCTCGATCGCCTGGCGGTCGACTCCCGGGCGATGCGTGCATGGGCACATCCACAACACGGTGCCAGTGAAAGTACAAAGAGAATGACGCAACGCCCATCGTGCAT
>JADLEA010000246.1 GCA_020846365.1 Bacteroidota bacterium | reverse complement strand
GCGCAGGGAATTCCGGGGGGCCGTCTATCACATCGAAGTCCAAAACCCTGGCCGGGTAACCTGCGGTATCGCAGGGCTGGCCATCGACGGGGTCGCCGCGAAGTTGGAATTCCGGGGACGCGGAGTCCTTCTCCCGGTGTTTCCTCCGGGCGCCGAGCACCGCGTCCTCGTCACGATGGGAAGAACGTAACAACGGAGAGAGAACTAGTGAAGGAATCCAGAAGCTTCGGTAAGTCCGCTGCGTTTGCAGCATGGGGAGTGCTCGTTGCGTCCGTTCTCCACCTTCCCCCCAGTTTTGCCCAAACGACCCCCATCGTGGTGTTCAATGAGGATGACGGAGGAGATGCCGGATACTATGATGCGTCGTTCGGGACGAGGCAGGGGAGCAGCCTCCTTACCCTTGCCGGTTCGGGGAACGACAAACTTCCCATTATCACCGGACGCGCGTCCTCCGGCACGCAGTGCGGTCTCCTTCAATGGACGTCCGGCTCCGGGGCCCTCTGGGGTCTCTATATCGCCAGTCCGGGATGGGTTACACGCGACGCATCGGGCTATGACTCGCTTACGATCATGGTCAACGGGCCGTCTGCCATTGATACCGCCGCGCTCCCCTGGATAAACCTTGAAAGCAGTACGAACCAGAAACCCACACCTGTGAGCCTCGCCACGTTCTTTCCTCAGGGGCTTGATGCGGACACTTCGACATGGCAGAAAATAAGCATCCCCCTTACGGCCTTTGAGCCGTACGGAACGTTCCTGCTGGAGCAATTCAAGGATTTCTGGTTCAGCCAGAGAGCAGCAGACAATGTGCAGCACACCATGTGGTTCGATGACGCACGGTTGGTGGGGGAACAGAGCACGAGCGGGTCGACAGAAGTGAGGGGGTTGGTGGCGAGAGCGGGAGACAGGAGCATGCTGCTTCATTGGGATCCGGATTCGACCCTCCTGCCTGACGGGTATCATGTATACCGGGCCACGGATCCCTCCGGCCCATACACACGTCTGACGGCGCCCGCTACCCCGCTCACCGGATGGTCGGATGTTTCCGTCAGCAATGGAGTCACGTATTGGTATTACGTCCGCGCGGTTGGCGGCGGGGCAGTGGAAGGCCCGCCGTCGGACACGATAGCTGTGTCCGCTCAAGCATTCGCTTCCGATAGTGATTTCCTTGACTATGTTCAGCGTGCCGCCATCGACTACTTCTGGTACGAGGCCAATCCGGTGAATGGGCTCATTCGCGACCGAAGCCAACGCGGTTCGCCCGCGAGCGTCGCAGCAATCGGTTTCGGCCTCTCGGCGATAAACGTCGGGATCGACCGCGGATGGATTGCCCGTTCAGCCGGCCGGGACCGCGTGCTCGCCACATTGCGGACATTCTGGTACGGACCTCAGGGAACCGCAGAGTCCGGTACGATTGGCTACCGCGGCTTCTTCTATCATTTCCTGGAGATGGCCTCGGCCACGCGCATGGTCAGCTGGAATTCCGAACTCTCGTCTATCGATACGGGTCTCCTGCTTGCGGGAATCCTGGATGCCCGGCAGTACTTCGACGGCCCTGATTCCATCGAAACGCAGATTCGGAGTTTTGCAGATTCGATCTATGGCCGGGTGGAATGGGATTGGATGTGCAATGGCGGTGCGTCGCTCACGCACGGCTGGCAGCCCTCATCGGGCTTCATCCCGTATCGCTGGATCGGCTACAATGAGGCGATGATTCTGTACCTTCTCGCGATGGGTGCACCGAACCATGCGATCCCGGCAAGCGCGTGGAGCGCATGGACGAGCGGCTATGCCTGGTTCTCCAACCAGTACGGGTATTCATTCGTCGGCTTTCCGCCGCTGTTCGGCCACCAATTCTCGCACTGCTGGGTGGATTTCCGCGGGATCGCCGATTCGTACATGACAGCGAAGGGGATGGATTATGCAGAGAATACGCGTCGCGCAACGCTTGCCCAACAGGCGTATTGCGTCGCAAACCCGGGCGGGTTCACCGGTTATGGTTCGCTTGTCTGGGGACTTACGGCATGCGACGGGCCGACAGGGACGGGCTACCTCGGCTACAGCGCCCGCGGGGCTCCCGGACCCGGGACGACGGATGACGGCACCATTGCTCCCTCGGCCGTAGCGGGGTCGATGCCGTTCACGCCGGAGATTTCCGTCCCGACGCTGCGCAACATGTACGAGCAGTACCGGGCGACCATCTGGACGCCGTACGGATTCGCCGATGCGTTCAATCTACAGGCGAACTGGTGGGATCCCGATGTCATAGGGATTGACCAGGGGCTGATGGCGTTGATGATCGAGAACTACCGGAGTGGAGCGCTCTGGAACCGCGGCAAAGCCGCTCCCGAAATCGTCGCCGGGTTATCTGCCGCCGGCTTTACACCGCTGGTGTCGGTTCCGGGTGAACCTCTGGACACGCCCCTGCAATGGGCGCTTGAGCAGAACTACCCGAACCCGTTCAACCCCGCAACGACGGTGCAATACCAGGTGCCGGTTGCGGCCAATGTGAACCTGACGGTCACCGATCTTCTCGGACGCGAGATTGCGGTGCTGGTGAACGAACAGAAAGCCCCCGGCAGGTACGTGGTCCGGTTTGACGCCGGGGCAATGGCAAGTGGATTCTATCTCTACACGTTGAAGGCTGCCGGCACGACTCAGACGCGCAAAATGTTGTATATCAAGTAATCTGACATTGGAGATACTATTCTGCGAGAGAGCTTTGAACGTCACGAGGCGGGGATAGTCATGCGTCGATCGTTTGTGTTCGCTATCCTTCTGGCTGCACCGCTTGCAGGTTGTGCCGTGAAGACTCCTCCCACTCTGCCTGACGCTCCGCAATGGGACCCCTTTCTTGATTCTTTGCAGATACGCACGCTGCAGTACTTCCTGCAGACAGCCGATACGTTGACCGGTCTGAGTCCTGACCGCTGGCCTTCTCCTTCTCCTTCCAGCATGGCGGCTGTCGGCTTTGAGTTGACCGCCACGCCGATTGCGGTGGAGCGGGGACTCATTCCGCGCGCCGATGCAGCTCAACGCGTGCGAAAGACCCTGAGATTCCTCTGGAACCTACCGCAGAGTGATCGTCCCGGCGGCTCTTCCGGATATCGCGGGTTCTTCTATCATTTCGTTGACATGCAGAGCGGGCTCAGGGCTTGGAATTGTGAGCTCTCCACCATCGATACCGGGCTGCTCATCGCAGGCGCGCTCTTCTGCCAGAGCTACTTCGATTCGGACACCCCCGTTGAAGGCGATATCCGAGCGTTCGCAGATAGTCTTTATCGTCGGGTCGATTGGACGTGGGCGATGGATGGCTCGCCGGGAATTCGCCTCGGATGGTATCCGGAAAAAGGCTTCATTGAGGACACCTGGACCGGCTATGACGAGTCGATGATTCTCTATGTCCTCGCCCTCGGCTCGCCGACATTCGCGGCTCCCGAACAAGGATGGGAGCACTACACATCGACCTACGTCTGGGCGGAGTATCAGGGGCTGGAGTTCGTGAGTTTCGGCCCGCTCTTCGGTCACCAATATTCACATTGCTGGCTGGATTTCCGGGGAATCCGGGATTCGTACATGAGCACGCGCGGCATCGACTACTTCGAGAACTCCCGGCGCGCAACGATGTCGCAGCGTTCGTACGCCGAAGCGAACCCCGGCGGTTTTGCGGGGTATTCTGACAGCACCTGGGGCTTGACGGCGTGCGACGGCCCGCGCGACACGGTATTCCGTGTCGGGGACCGGGTCCGGCGATTCCAATCGTACGCGGCCCGGGGTGCTTCCGTGGATTGGGTGAACGATGACGGGACCGTTGCTCCGACCGCCGCGGGAGGATCGGTCGCATTCGCTCCGGGAATCTGCATCCCCGCCCTCAAAGCGATGCGCAGCCGTCACGGAGACCGGCTCTACCGGGAGTTCGGGTTTGCCGATGCCTACAATGAAACATTTGTCACCCCCTCCACGCCCGAAGGATGGTTTGACCAGGACCACATTGGGATAGACCAGGGCCCGATCGCCCTTATGATCGAAAATCTCCGGAACGGATTCGTATGGGAGACCATGAAGAAGAATCCTTATGTCGTCCGGGGATTGCGGCGGGCCGGATTCACGGGAGGGTGGCTTTCACAGTGAACAACCGCCGATGATCTCCATCATTCCTTTTCTCTCCGCCCTTCTGCTGTACACAGCGCCGCAAACGGATCCCCGGCCTCTTCTTTTGGATGACTTTTCCACGCTTGGCGGATGGAAGACCATAGTCTCGGACGGCGCAAAGCTCACGTTGCTGAGCGAACCGGGGATCCCGGGCGGATGCATGGTGATGGAGTTTGACCTCACCGGAGGGGCGGGATACGTGATTGCGGAAAAATCCTTTCCCATCGCTCTTCCCGAAGACTACCAGTTCACGTTCGACCTCCGCGGGGACACCCCGGTCAACAATTTCGAGTTCAAAGTCATTGATGAACATGAAAACGTCCACTGGATAAAGAAGCTCAATATCACATATCCGGAATCATGGACGAAGCAACGGATAAAGAAACGGCATCTCAGCTATGCGTGGGGTCCTGCGCCGGGAAAGCCCCTGAAGCATGTCCGCACCCTGCAGTTCGTCGTTTCCGCGGGTACCGGCGGCAAGGGAAGAGTGTGGATAGACAATTTCCGGTTTGAGCCCCGGGACGCTAATCCAACGACCGCCGCCGCTCGTATTGCTCATGGCAATGGAAGCATTGATGCGTCCGGAAGTGTGGTGACCCTGTGGAAGTCCACCCTGGCACCTGATTCCCTGGTGATCGATTTCAATCGTGTGAAAGAATTCGGGGGCCTCGTGGTTGATTGGGATAGTGCGGGCTTTGCCAACGCGTATGACGTGCAGGTATCAGACGACGGGCTGGACTGGAGTTCCGTGTACACCGTCCGCAGAGGCAAACCGGGAAGGGCTTACGTTCCCTGCGGGGAAGTCGAAGGACGCTACGTCAAGCTCGT
>JADLEA010000245.1 GCA_020846365.1 Bacteroidota bacterium | reverse complement strand
ATTTCCCGTACGGCGGCATGCGTCAGATGCCGCCGCAGAATGTCGCGAGGAGGATGCAGATGTTTGAGATCTGGATCCGCCCCGTGCCGCTCGAGGCCGGGCTCTTTGCAATGCGCGCGGCGCTTCGCGAGTTCAAGAACCTTGTGGAACAGGGCCTCACAGAAGAACAGTTTCAGCAGACACGCAACTTCCTGAAGAAGTACGTGCTGCATTACGCGCCCACGACGATGGAGCGGCTTGGCTACGCGCTGGACGACCGGTTCTACGGGATCGAAGGGAGCCACCTTGAGAAGTTCAGGGCAATGATGGATGATCTGAGCCGGGATGAAGTGAATGCTGCGATCAGGGAGTACTGGCAGTTCGGGAACATGCAGATCGCCGTCGTGACAAAAGACGGCGGCGCATTCCGCGACGCGCTGCTCGCCGGTTCGCCGAGTCCGATCAGCTATGCGACGCCGAAACCGGACACCGTGCTTCAGGAGGACAAGGAGATTGCCGTGTTTCCCATTCCGGTGAAGAAGGAAGACATCACGGTGTTGCAGGTGAAGGATGTTCTGGAGAGGTAGCGCGCGTCAGCCGGCACCCTCAAGAGCGAAGACATTGATGGTGGGAAGGAGCAGGATGTAGAGTCCCCACATGACAAGGCTGATGCTCAGCGGGATGCTGAGATTGTCGTCAATCAGATCGCCGGACAGCAGCTCGACAAATGTCCCGATGAGCGCTGCGAGAGCGCCGATAAGGTACTCGGTCGGGAGGTAGAGGATCTTGGGCGCGAGCAGCACGACGAGGAGGGCGGTCACGAGGAATGCGGTGGTGCCTTCCCGGGTCTTGCCGAAGAACGGATGCCGGCCGAACCTGCGGCCGATCAGGGCGGCCGCAGAGTCCGAGACAATCAGAATGGCGAACGCGGTGATGACGATGACTTTGGGAAACAGCCAGACACAGAGCGTTGCGGAGAGGAGGACATACGTGGCGCCGTTGAGCCGGCGGTTGTCGGTATTCCGCTCACGGTTGCGGAGCAGGAACCCGAAGAAGCGATGGTACAGCCCCCTGAACGACGGAAGGAACAGGCGGGCAAGGTCGGTCAGCCCGAAGGCGAGCGTCAGGGGGATCAGAATCGAAAGTGCGGTGTCTTTCGAGATGTAGTAGTAGATCACCGGGATCGAGAGCGAGCACAGATGGATTCCCTTCCGAATGAGCTCGGAGGAATAACTCGTCTCGACGCTCTGTAGCTCGATCATCGTTTAGCTGCGGCTGAATCCGGCGTCGTGCCCTGGGTGCTCTTCGGCGGCAGTTGGGGTGTACCGTTGCCCCGCTTTTCGACGGGAGGAAGCTCCTCGCCGCGAATGACCGCATCGATCTCGGCGGAATCCAGGATTTCGCGTTCCAGGAGGGCAGAGGCGAGCCGGTGGAGCGTGTCCTCGTTGTCGGTGAGGATTTTTTCCGCCCGTTTCATGCCGTTGGAAACGATCTTCTTGATTTCGTCGTCGATGGTGATTGCGGTTTCCTCGCTATAGTTCTTGTGCCGCGTGATCTGCCGGCCAAGGAAGATTTCTTCATCCTTCTGGCCATAGGCCAGCGGTCCCAGTTTGTCGCTCATCCCCCACTCACACACCATTTTGCGGGCGATCTCGGGTGCGCGTGCGATATCATTGCCCGCGCCGGTGGTGAGCTGCTTGAAAATGAGTTTCTCCGCAGCGCGTCCTCCCAGAGCATACGTGATCATGGTTTCGAGATAGGCTTTGGAGTAGGTGTGCTTTTCGTCGATGGGAAGATAGGTGGTCAAACCAAGTGCGCGCCCACGCGGTATGATGGTAACCTTGTGCACCGGATCGGCTTCGGGAAGCATGCGGGCGACCAGCACGTGGCCGATTTCGTGGTACGATGTGATCTCGCGCTCTTTCTCGGAGATGATAAGGCTTTTGCGCTCCGTCCCCATCATCACTTTGTCTTTTGCTTCTTCGAAGTGCTGCATGTTCACGGCCCGGGCGTTCTGGCGGGCGGCCAGCAGCGCGGCTTCGTTGACGAGGTTGGCCAGTTCGGCGCCGGCGAGGCCGGGGGATCCTTTGGCCAGGACCTCCAACTTCACGTCGTCGGCGAGGGGGATGTTCTTCGTATGGACGCGGAGGATGCCTTCGCGTCCTTTCACATCGGGGCGGTCGACCACCACCTGGCGGTCGAACCGGCCCGGGCGCATGAGTGCGGGATCCAGGACATCCGGTCTGTTCGTGGCCGCGATGATGATGACGCCGCTGTTCTGTTCGAAGCCGTCCATTTCGACCAGAAGCTGGTTCAGGGTTTGTTCGCGTTCATCGTGCCCGCCGCCGAGCCCGGCCCCGCGATGGCGGCCCACCGCGTCGATTTCGTCGATGAAGATGATGCACGGAGCGCTCTTCTTGCCCTGGTCGAACAGATCGCGAACGCGGCTGGCGCCGACACCCACGAACATTTCGACGAAGTCCGCACCGGAGATCGAGAAGAAGGGGACGCCGGCTTCGCCGGCCACGGCGCGGGCGAGAAGCGTCTTGCCGGTTCCCGGAGGCCCGAGCAGGAGCACGCCGCGCGGTATCTTGCCGCCCAGTTTCTGGAACTTGCTGGGCTCTTTCAGGAACTCGATGATTTCCATCAGTTCCTGTTTCGCCTCATCGGCGCCCGCGACGTCTACGAACGTCACGCGGGGAGCCCCTTCATTCAGCACTTTCGCACGGCTCTTCCCGAAGGAGAAGATGCCCTTGGGCCCTGCGCCCTGCATGCGGCGCATGATCAACAGCCAGACGACCAGGAGCAATACCCAGGGGAGCGCATTGATGAGCCCGTTGACCCAGAAATTGTCTTCCTTTTCGACCGTGAACTCCACGCCGTGGGCTCTCCAGTCTTTGACCACCTCGGTATCGATGACCAGAAGCGTCAGCACAAAGTGCGTAACGGGGATATCGCGGCCGTTGCGGGTGACGCGCTGCGGAGATTTCAACTCGCCGTGGAAATCGAAATTGGTGAGCTCCGATTTCTTGATCGTGGCGCGTTTGATCTGGTTCTCCTGCAGGAAGGTCTGGTATTCGGAGTCCGTGATGGCCACTTCCGTGGGTTCCGTGCCCTTGAAAAGCGTCATGACAAGGAACACGAGGAGGATGATGGCGGACCAGCTCAGGACGACTTTGAGGACTTTGTTCCAGTTAAAGTCGTCTTCCTGACGGTAAGGAGGGCCCGGCTTCTTATTGCGTTGCGGGCGCTGGATGCCGCGTTTGTTGTCGGAACCCTTCCGGGCGCCGTTATCGGGGTTTTTCGATGAATCGTCCATGCTTCCGTTTCAGGATTTCATTCTGTAAATGGCTTTCAGGTTCCGCACGCGCTGAGCGTAGTCCAACCCGTAGCCTATGACGAACTCCGGATCGATAGTAAAGCCGACATAATCGAGCTGGATATTGCTCTTTATGGATGCCGGCTTATACAGAAGTGTAACAACTTTGAATGAGGTCGGGTTCTGCCGGAGAATCAGCTCCCGGATGTATTGCATCGAAAGGCCCGAATCCACGATGTCTTCGACGATTATGATGTCGCGGCCCGTAACCTGGCAATTCAGATCTTTCAGAAGGCGCACGTTGCCCGAGCTGATCTTGGCATCTCCGTAACTCGAGAGCTTCAGGAAATCAACCTCGCAGTCGATGGTGATCTCCCTGATCAGGTCGGCGAAGAAGATGAACGAACCGTTCAAAATGCCGATGAAGACAGGAACCTTTCCCGCATAGTCGGCATTGATCTCGTCTGCCAGCTCCTTGACGCGGTCCTTGATCTTCTGTTCGCTGATCATGATCTCGAAGGTATCGCCGTTGACGGTCAGGTCATTCTTCATGCGTAGATTCGATCTCCCGGGTGAACTGAAGCCGCAAAACGTGTCTTGTTGTGTCAGTGATTTTGAAGCGATCGTCGATTCTCACACCGCACACCCAGACGATTTCGCCGGTGGCGGCGGCGAGGACCGGATACCGATGTTTCGCGTGGGCCGGGATCCCGGCATCCACGTACAGGTCGCTCAGTTTCTTCTTGTGCTGCATGCCCAGCGGGACACACCAGT
>JADLEA010000244.1 GCA_020846365.1 Bacteroidota bacterium | reverse complement strand
CCGACTACAAAGTGCGCATCCTGGACGGGCACAACGGGACCGCCGCCATCACGCGCGTGCTTATCGACACGCAGGACGGGACCAGGCGGTGGAGCACGGTGGGAGCAAGCCCGAACATCATCGAGGCAAGCTGGCGGGCGCTTGTGGACAGCGTTGAGTACGGCCTGACGGTGATGCATCAGAACATCGGAACCGGCGGGGCGGAACAGCCGCCAACGGCAGCGCCAGTTATGGCCCGACTCTGAGATCCTGCTCCACCGTATTGCGTTCCGTCGTCAGCCGGAGGATGTATGACCCGGCGGGTAATCGGATGTTGTTGATGTTCACCCGGTAGGTCCCCTCGTCCTGAACCGCGCGGACGAGCATGGCATGCAGGGTGTCCGGAATGCCGGCTCGACGGAGAATGATGTCCAGGGCCACCCTCGTCTTCGTGGGAAGGGTGTAGTGAACGAGCGTCGGTAGTCCGGTCTCGTGCTCGATTGCGACGCCGAGCGTGATCGGCGCAGGAAGAGACTGCGGCCGCGTTGCGAGCGCCGGCTCGGAGTGTGTGGACACCACCGGAGAAGGCGGGCTTTCATTGTGCATCCGGTCAAAGGCGGTCACGGCATAGAAGTAACGCGACCTGCCTTCAGATGCCGTGGAGTCCACATAGGAAAGCTCTCCGGGCAAGGTGATCGCAAGTCGGGCTTCGGGGATATGCATCGGAATGTGGGGAACGGTCCAGCGGTACACGTTGTAGTAGCGCGCAGTATCTCCATCCGCGGCGACTCCCGGCGGTGCCCATTGCAGGCGATACGTGCCATGCGCGATTTCCGTGACGGAGAGGTCCGACACGGCGTTCGGCGGGATGGAGTCTTTCCAGGTCATCGAAGGGATGTTTGCCGCCATGTGATACCCCCCGCCTGGCATCGTTGCAGGCGTGATGCTCTCGAGGCGGAAGAACACGTGACCCTGGAGATTCGCTGCCCGGACGGTATCGATATACGCCCCCAGATCCCGTTGAATCTCCGGCCGGTACGCCGCGACACCTGCGTACACATGCCGCCCTGCCGCCAGTTCCCTCCATCGGTTCGCGACCCGGGCAAAGTCAGGTTCCCCATTCCATGGATTGATCACCCAGTAGATCTGCGGTGAGACGTAGTCCAGGATACCCTCGCGCAACCACCCGTGGGAATCCTGGGAAACACCGTAGTAGCTCCCCCGTTGCCGGCCGTTGGTATCATCCCGGTACACGCCGAGCGGCGATGCGCCGAACTTGACCCGGGGATTGACCGCCATTGCCTGCCGGTGCGCCTCCCGCACGAAGTCCGTGATATTTCTCCTCCGCCATTCAGGCAAAGCGAGCCCCCGGCCGTAACGGGCATAGGATTCCTGATCGTTGAACCGCTCTCCCGGATACCGGACAAAATCAAAATTGATCCCGTCAATATCATAGGATCGCACCAGGTCCATTACGACCTCCACAAGATATCTGCGCACCTCAGGGCGTCCGGGATCCAGCCAGAGTTCCCCTCCCTGTTCGATGCACCATCCGGCAAGGGCACGGGAAGGATGTTCCGGTGTGCTGGGCTGGACGGGATTTGGCCCGCGCACTTTGAAGACATTTATCCAGGCATGGACTTCCATCCCTTGTGCGTGGGCTTCGTGCAGAAGGAAGGCCAGTGGGTCCCATCCCGGGTCCTTCCCCAGGACGCCTGTAAGGTTTTCCGCCCACGGTTCGAACCGGGAGCGATAATACGCGTCACCCCGTGCGCGAACCTGAAAGAAGATTGTGTTGAAGCCGCGGGACTTGAGATTCAGAACGATGCGCCGGAGACTTGCCTGCTGTTCGGTCCGGTTTGTTGAGGGTGGCCAATCGAGACCGGAAGCGGTTGTCATCCATACTGCGCGCACTTCGCTCTTGGGGGAAGGGATTGGTTTCGACGATTGAGCAAGGGATGGGAGAGAGAGCGCGATAGCGGCGATAAGGAGGCCGCCGGTCCTGATACCAATCATCCGCAGTGTATTCCGTAATGAATAGACGTGATTAATATACGAATTTGAGCGCGAATTGACTATGCAAAAATTCCTCCCTTTCGCTATATTGCATGTTGATCATGCCCAAAAGCCACTCCATTTACGTCTGCCAGGCCTGTGCATACGAGTCCCCGCGCTGGGTCGGGCGCTGTCCGAATTGCAGCGCCTGGAACTCTTTTGTCGAAGAAGCGCGGTCGGGAGGTGTTGCGCATAAGCAGGGGAGAGCCCGGATACGGGGCGTGCAGCCGGTCGCTGTAACGGATATCCCTGCGGCGCCTGAACCACGGCTCGTGACCGGCATCCCGGAATTGGACAGGGTGCTCGGAGGGGGAATCGTCCCCGGTTCGGTGATTCTGGTGGGCGGAGATCCCGGCATCGGAAAATCGACCTTGATGATGCAGCTGGCGAGCACGTTGCGCACGGTGACGACGCTCTATATTACGGGCGAGGAATCCGCTTCTCAGATCCGGCTGCGCGCTGACCGGCTTGAGCCGCGGCCGTCCGGGAACGTGCTTCTCCTTCCCGACACCAACCTGGAAACGATCAACGCGACGCTGGAGAACAGCAACGCAGAGTTGTTGATTGTGGATTCGGTTCAGACCATGTATCATCCGGCGCTGGAGAGTGCGCCGGGCAGCGTCAGCCAGGTGCGCGAAGCCACGGCGGTGTTCATGCGGTATGCCAAGGCCCGGAATGTACCGGTCTTTCTCGTAGGGCATGTGACCAAAGAGGGCGTCATCGCCGGGCCCAGGGTCATCGAGCACATGGTGGATGCGGTGATCATGTTCGAAGGTGAACGGCACTATGCCTACAGGATCATCCGGGCAGTGAAGAACAGGTTCGGCTCCACCAATGAGATCGGCATTTTTGAGATGCATGATGCGGGCCTGAGGGAGGTGGAGAACCCCTCGGCAGTGTTTCTGGCAGAGCGCCGGACGGACGCGTCAGGTTCAGCCGTGGTAGCCGGGATGGAAGGGACACGTCCGCTGCTGGTCGAGGTGCAGGCCCTCGTCGCTCCCACGAGTTACGGGATGCCGCAAAGAACCGCCACCGGTTTTGACAACAAACGGCTGCAGATGATCCTGGCTGTTCTCGAAAAACGCGCAGGATTTCACCTGGGGCAATACGACGTGTTCGTCAACGTTGCGGGAGGAGTTCGCATGGACGAGCCCGCCGCCGACCTGGGCATGGCTGTGGCGATCGCCTCAAGCCTTCGTGATACGCCGGTTCGTGCCGATGCGGCGATTATCGGCGAAGTCGGCCTCGGCGGCGAAATCCGCTCCATTCATCAGATGGAAAAACGACTTGTGGAAGCGAGGAAACTCGGCTTCACCTGCGCCGTTCTCCCTCCCAACAACGTCCAGGCAACGCGCGTGCCTGCAGGGATGTCGTTGATTCCGGTGGAGTCCGTAACGGAAGCAATGACCGCACTGCTCTCCGGAGGAAGCCGGTGATGCGTACGTTGATTGCGACCCGGGCGATCCTGACCATGAACTCTCAGGAAGCCCTCATCCGCGGGGGAGCGCTGCTGGTCAACGGCGGGGTCATCGAACGGCTTCTGACGTCCGAAGAGGCGGCATCGCTGGACGACCGGGACGTGACCATCGTGGATGCCCGGGAGTTGGTGGCGCTTCCGGGGTTCGTGCACACGCACGTGCATCTCTGCCAGACGCTGTTCCGGGGACTTGCAGAAGAGGTCGAGCTGCTGGATTGGCTGCAGCTGCGGATATTCCCTTTTGAAGCTGCCCACTCGCCTGCATCCATGTATGCCTCCGCCCGCATCGGGCTGGCTGAGTTGATCAAGTCGGGCACGACGACGATCATGGACATGGGGAGCATCCATCACGAGGAAGAGATCGTCCGTGCGATCACGGAATCCGGCATTCGGGCGTTTCTGGGCAAGGCGATGATGGACATCAACGAGCTTCACCCGCCGTTGCGCGAGAGCACCAGGGATGCGTTGGCGTCAACGTTGCGTCAGGCGGAGCAGTGGCACGGAAGTGCGGGCGGCCGGATCCGGTATGCCGTCGCGCCCCGCTTCATCCTCTCATGCAGCGATCCCCTCCTGAAGGAAGCGCACGCGATGACCCGTGCGTTTCCCGGGATGCTCTTCCACACGCACGCCGCGGAAAACCGCCATGAACTGGCGGCCGTGCGCAAACGGTGCGGGATGGACAATGTGGAGTACTTTGATGCCCTGGGCATCCTCAACAATGTCACGTGCCTTGCACACTGCATCTGGCTGAATGACCACGAGGTGGACCTGATGGCAGAGCGCCAGGCAAAGGTGCTCCACTGCCCGTCTTCGAACATGAAGCTTGGTTCTGGAATCGCGCCAATTCCGCGGTATCTCTCCCGCGGCATTCCGGTGTCGCTGGGCGCCGACGGCGCGCCGTGCAACAACACGCTGAATATGTTTCAGGAGATGCGATTGGCTGCTCTCATTCAGAAGCCGGTGCACGGACCTGCCTCTATGCCCGCCCGGTCCGTGTTGCGGCTGGCCACCATGGGCGGGGCCGACGCACTCGGACTCGGGAAGGAAATCGGCAGCCTCGAACCGGGCAAGCGCGCTGACCTCCTGCTTCTCGATCTCTCACGGTCATGGAATACATCCCCCGCCCTGACCATGGATGATCTTGCAGTCAGCATCGTGCACTCCTGCGGATCAGAAAACGTCCGTGCCGTCATGGCAAACGGAGAATGGATACTCCGGGACGGCACACACCAGACCATCAACGTGGAGCGGACGGTTCAGGATGCGCGCGCCGAACTCCATGCCCTTCTCAACCGAGCAGAGATCCGATGAAAAAGCTTCTCCTGGCCTCCAACAATCCGGACAAAGCCACAGAAGTCCGCGAACTCCTTGCAGACCTCTCTATCGAGCTTACCACGCTCAACGACCATCCATCGTACCCTCCGACGGTTGAGGATGCGGAGACTCTTGAAGGTAACGCGCTGAAGAAAGCCATGGAGGCGTACCAGCGGACGGGGATCCCGTCGATTGGTGATGACACGGGCCTGGAGGTGCACTATCTGAATGACCAGCCCGGCGTATTCTCGTCGCGCTTCGCCGGGCCGAATGCGAGCTACGCAGACAACTGCGCGAAGCTGCTCCGCTTGCTGCGCGGCGTTCCTCCGCGGCGGCGCGCTGCGCAATTCCGCTGTGTCATTGCCTTCGTCCAGGATGAACACACGCACCACTGCTCGGAAGGTATCTGCCGCGGGGTGATCCTGGAAAGCCGCCGGGGTGACGGGGGGTTCGGGTACGATCCCGTGTTCCTGCCGGACGGTCATGCCATGACTTTTGCCGAAATGGATCTCAAGCTCAAGAACACGCTCAGTCATCGCGCACGCGCGATCATGGCCCTGAAGGAGCATCTGCGGAGCCAGGGCTGGTGAAGCGATCCTGGACATTTGCTGCCGGGGGAACCATCTGGCGAGTTCACCCTGCGGTGTCCGGCCGGATCGTGGGAGAAGAGCGAGACCTCGAACAACGCCGTGTCACCTTCTTTGCGCTGGACTTCTCCACCGGCAAAGTGCTCTGGAAAGGGCTTGCAGCGGGAGAGCAATGGTGGACGGGCATCGATCGCGTGGAGGGAGATTTGTTGTTCGTCCATGGTTTTGCATCGCCAGACCTCCCGACGCATCAGGGCATTACGGTGATCGACATCGCGCAGGGCCGGATGCTCTGGGCCAGCGTGGGATGGACCCTCGAGGCGGTCAAGGGTGATCGACTGATCGTGAGGGGTGATCACCGACTGGGGCAGGGAATGCTCGTCATTGAGAGCCGTACGGGTGAAATTCTAGCCGGAGAAGAACCCCCGACCGCACATGCTGCAGAAGATCAGCTATGGAGAGATGAAGTCGCTTTTCCCGATCCGGTGAGCGTGGAGGAGCTTGCCTCTCATGGGGCGGCCCGGATCATTCTCGGGAAATGGCACCGGGAGGAAATTTCCGGCATGGTAGAGCTTCTTGAGCTTCCGCCTCGGGTTCTTGTGGCTGCGGCATTGCGCCGGAAAGGTTTCAGAGAAGAGACAATGCATCAGGAGTTGTTGGTCGTCAACATGGCGACGGGAAAGACGGAACACAGCGTTACCCTGATGCGGCATTCCAGGGGTCCGGTCATGGAATCATTCTTTGTGCAGAACGGGACGCTGGTCTTTGTACGCGAAGGGAAGACACTCTGCGGGGTCATGATGGGGGAGGCGTAGTAATCACTCAGGAGAGTTGCTTATGACACTT
>JADLEA010000243.1 GCA_020846365.1 Bacteroidota bacterium | reverse complement strand
GTGTTTTCGAAGGTGCGTGCTTCCGGTCCGGCAGCGACCTGTTCCAAGCGGGAACGCGCATCCGTAAGCAGTTCGTCGATCGCAGGTTCAACCTGGGGCGCCCGGATCTGGTCGAAGGGGACTTCAAATTGGATGGTGAGTAACGGGTTCTGGTCCGACATCGATCCTTCCAGTTTAAGCGCGACAGCGGAGAAGGTGAGGGCGCCGTGATGTATTGACGGAGGTCGAGAATCGGAATATGCTTCCGGTGTACTGACACTCACCTGAAGCAACAGATGAAGGAGACAAGGCCATGAAGTCCAAGTCCCTCTCGCGACGCGCCATGATTGCGGCGTCGTCAGGCGCAGTTCCTCAAGCCGTCTTTGCCGCTCAGCAGCCCGGAGCGGCTGCCGCGAACGCGGTGGGCATCAAGCCCCGCGACCTTCCGGACATGACGATCAAGGAAGTGAAGGTCTACAACATTAAGGCCAGCTCAGGTTCTGTCACGAACCGGGGCTATACGCAGATCGCTTCCGTCGTCACGAACAGCGGCATTGAAGGGAACTACACCCTGGCGGGCCGATACTTCCACCCCAATTGGAGCAACCTGGGATGGCTGCCGTACGCGAAGAGCGTGCTGATGGGCAAGAGCGTTCTTGACCTGCCGGCCTTGACGTCGCAGTGGGAACCGCGACTGCGCAGGCTGGGGCAAAGCTCGTACGCGTCGGCAATCGACACGTGTTTGTGGGATGCGTTGGGCAAAGCGGTGGGCCTGCCGATCTACCGGATTCTGGGGGCGTACCGCGACAAGGTTCTGGCGTACGCGAGCACGCAGCACCATCAGACAGTCGAGGCGTTTGTCGATGAAGTGCAGAAGTGCAAGGCCCAGGGATTCAAGGCCTACAAGATTCATCCGCCCAGCACTCCGGGCAAGGGCGCCACCTACCTGGATGACATGGAAGTCTACAAGGCGGTGCGGAAGACGGTAGGGGATTCGATGATCCTGATTGCGGATCCGGTGGGCGTCCATACTCGCGAGGAAGCCATCAAAGTCGGGCGGTTGTTGCAGGACTTGAATTTTGTAGGCTATGAGGATCCGATCCCGACGACGGATGTCGACGGTCTGGTGGAGCTATGCGCCGCGCTGGATATTCCGATCCACATCGGCGAGTTCATCTTCTCTCCTTACGACTATCCCGAGTACATTCGCCGCCGCGCCGTGGATGTGGTCCGGCTGATTACGGATAACGTCGGAGGGATCACGGGCGCGATGAAGATCGCCCGATTGGCCGAGTGCTTCGGGATGGAATGCGCTCCGCACAACTGGGGCGAGACGTTCGACCATGCGGTCCATTTCCATTGCGAACTGGCGATGCCGAACAACATCTGGTTCGAGATGACGGTTCCGATGGGCACTGCGGACCGTCCGTATTTTAAGGACAAGATCCGGATCGCCAGCGACGGGTATGTACATGCGCCGACCAAACCGGGGTTAGGCTATGAGATTGATCGAGATGTTCTGGATAAGATGATAACGAGCATCGACCGTTAGCGGATTGTATTGAGGCCACTCCCTGACGGTCGTGGCTCCGCTGAGCTTTGGAGGAGGCATCTGTCATGAATCGCGCTCTATTCGCACCCACCCGAAGGAATTTCCTATTAACCGCGTCAGGCGGCGCCCTGGCGCTACGTCTGCCCGCGAATGCCGGCACTGGCAAACCGCTACGGGGCATCTTCCCGATTGCGCAGACTCCGTTCACGGAGTCGGACAAGCTTGACATCGACGTGCTGGTGGAGCAACTGCGGTTCATCCATCGCGGGGGCGTCCATGGATTCGTGTGGCCCCAACTCGCCAGCGAGTGGTCGATGTTGAGTGAAGACGAACGGATGAGCGGGGCGGAGGCCTTGGGGCGTGCTTCGAAGAAGCTGCGTCCTGCGCTGGTGCTGGGTGTGCAGGGACCGAACGCCGAGGCGGCGGTCCGTTATGCCAAGCTTGCCAAGAAGGTGGGGGCGGACGCGATCATCTCGCTGCCTCCCGCGGGCGATAAGGACGTCAAGGAGGTGGTTGCCTATTACAAAGAGGTCGGCGCGGCGACGGACCTGCCGTTGTTTGCGCAGGCTGTGGGCAAAATGAGCGTCGACACGATGGTGGAGATGTACAAGGAAATTCCGACGTTTCGTTATGTGAAGGACGAAGCGGGGCAGCCGTTGTTCCGGATCGGTCCGTTGATGGAGAAGACGTCGGGGCAGCTTAAGGTCTTTACGGGTGGACACGGCAAGACGCTGATCGACGAGATGAAGCGCGGCTTTTCGGGCACGATGCCCGCGGCGTCGTTCGCGGATCTTTATGCGTCGGCGTGGGATGCCTGGGAGCAGGGAAAGCACAAGGAGGCGATGGAGATGTTCGGCCGCGTCTCCATGCTGATCACGGAGGTCAGCGTGTATGGGATCGAGTCGCTGAAGTATATCCTGCAACTGCGCGGCGTTTTCAAGACCTACCACACGCGGGAGAAGCGGAACAATGCGCAGTCGGATCCGTCGATCGGGTTAGGGAACCGGCTGGATGAACGTGGGAAACAGGTGTTGCGGGACATGATGGATTATGTGAAGCCTTGGCTGAAGGCGTGATGTGGTGACACCGGCTTCATCGTCCGACGTGCGAATTCCTGAAATTTGCGAGGCCGGAGACCGGGAAGCTGACAGGGATTGTTTAAGCCGGGACCGCCCGGCTTCCGTGCATATTAGAGCGGTCCCGCACCTTCATGCGTGGTCCTCAGAACTG
>JADLEA010000242.1 GCA_020846365.1 Bacteroidota bacterium | reverse complement strand
CGGTTGCGGTCAGCAATCCACGCACGCTCGAACAGATCTTCCGCTCGCTCGCAACGCTGGGAGAACTCACGGGAAAACGCGACAGCGCAGCGAGCCTGGTCCGGACGCTCCGCGCGCGTGCGCAAACGGTGCTGCAAAAGCCACGGAACAAAGAGGTGCGCACAGTCCTGTTTGTTTCACTCCATCCCCTGATCGCCGCGGGTGCACGGACATTCATCGATGAGCTCCTGCACAATGCCGGCGCTGCGAACCTCGCCACAGAAACAGGGCTCACCTACCCGACCCTCAGCCGCGAGGCCGTCATCGCATACGACCCGGACGTGCTGCTCGTCATGTCGGATATCGTTCCCACGACGAATGCCGTGACCGAGGCATATCCGGAATGGTCGCGCCTCACCGCCGTGCGGACCGGGCGGGTCTATCGCTTTGACGCTGATATCGTTTCACGGCCGGGTCCCCGCGCCGTGGACGCTCTTGAACTTCTCTCCTCTCTCTTACACCGGAAAACGCCATGACCCCCAAGAAGGCCTTCGTCGCTGTCGCCGGAAATATCGGCTCCGGCAAATCCTCTCTGACCCGGCTGCTGAGCACTGCGCATGGATGGACCCCGATGTACGAATCGGTCGAGGATAATCCGTACCTGAGCGATTTCTACAAGGACATGCGCCGGTGGTCGTTCCAGCTACAGGTCTATTTCCTCTCCAACCGGTTCCGGTCGCACAAGGCCATCACCGAAGGGTCGCAATCCGTTGTGCTGGACCGGGTGATCTATGAGGACGCGGAGATCTTCGCGCGCAATCTCTTCGAGATCGGGAACATGGAGGAGCGGGACTACAACAACTATGTTGCGCTGTACAATGTCATGACGGAATACCTCCATCCTCCCGATCTGCTCATCTACCTCCGGGCCAGTGTGAACACGCTGGTGCATCAAATCTCCCTCCGCGGGCGCGATTTCGAGCAGTCCATCAAGCGCGAATACCTGGAACAGCTCAATCGCCACTACGAATCATGGATCACCCGCTACAACAAAGGGAAGCTCCTTGTCGTGGAATCCGATAACCTGGACTTCGTCAACAGGAAGGAAGATCTGCAGCGGATTCTGACATGGGTGGATGAGAAGCTGGGATGACCAGACGCCGATGGCGCACCCCGCACGCGCGGGGGGTCTGCGTGCACGCCGGTATCAGAAGAAGAGCATGCGGAAGGCGACCACCAGGAGGAAGAGCGCGAAGACTCGTTTCAACACCGTAACCTTCGTCTTGTTGGCAACCCGCGCACCAACCGCAGCAAGCGGTATGGACCCGGCGATGAGCGGGATTGCATGGAGCCAGTCCACGTAGCCCAGCGTCCCTTCGGGCAGCAGCGTGTTCCCCCACCCTTTCACGACATATCCCGTCCCGGCGGCAAGCGCAGTAATGACGATCGTTGCACTTGAAGTCCCCAGCGCTTTCTTGAGAGGGAACTTCAGGATGGAATGCATGATGGGGATCGAAAGGACTCCTCCCCCCACGCCAGCGAGGGATGATACCAGGCCTACCGCGAGACCGGTACCCATCAGCGACGGTATCCGCAGTGGTGGCATCGTTTCCAGCTTGGGCTTGCGGGTTTCCGAAAAGAGTCGAATTGCGGACAGGATAACGACCGCAGCAAAGATCTGACGAAGCACCTTCCCTTCCAGTCCGCCCGCAATCATCGCACCGACCAGACCTCCCACCACGCTGGCGAGACCGATCGCGAGCACCGCTTTCCAGACAACGTGTCCGTTTCTGTAGTACTGAGATGCAGACGAAAGGGACGCGAACAGCACAATCAGCAGGCTGGTCCCGAAGGCGAGATGTGTTGAGACCAGAGAAGAAACATGAATACTCTGGAAGAAGTAAAGGAGAATCGGGACCAGGATAATCCCGCCCCCGACGCCGAAGAAGCCCGCGAGAAATCCGGCGGCAGATCCGGCAAGCAAAAGGAGCAGAACGGTCGGAATGTCCACTAGGTTTCCTTTATCCGCCGATGCGCCGCGAGTAGAGTTTCTGATCCTGCAGAAGTCCCATCGCGACCTTCAGCTGGGAGTCCGTGTGGAAAGATGCTTCGATGCGGCCGCGCTCGCCAGCGACGCGGGCCATCAGTTCGATTTTGAGTTCCTCTTCGATCGCCTCGCGATAACGTTCGAAACCCCGGTCCTTGTCGACCTGCATGTCCTTCTCAAGCTGATCGATATCGGCAAGCACCGCTTTGGAATAGCGCAGCCGCTCCGCCAGTGACCGGAGCTCTTTCACGTGCTTCTCGCTGTCTTCCTGAAAATCGAATTTCTGCGCCTCCAGATACGCACGGAATTCCTGAAGGATGGCCGGTGTCACGCCGGTAATGGCATCCCCCTTGTGTTCGTTGACGTACCGGTTTGCAAACTTGAAGAAGAGCGATTTCCGGTGCAGTTCCCGCACCATCGGCCCGTCGGCCGGTTGCTCGACTGTCGAGTCAGGCGTAATGCCTCCGAGTTCATACACCTTGCGCCCGCGCGAGGTCTTGAACTCCCTGCGCAGACTGTCCGGCGTCACGGCAAACACTCCGTTGCGGTCCCGATGCATGTAGTCGATTTCCTGGATGCTGCGCCCGCTGGGAATGTAGTACCGGGCCGTGGTGATTTTCAACTGTGCGCCGTAGTTCAGCGGCACGATGGTTTGCACCAATCCCTTGCCGAACGTCCGGGTTCCCACCACAAGGGCCCGGTCCAGGCCCTGCAGGCTCCCTGCGACGATCTCGCTTGCGCTCGCGCTGTTTCTGTCGGTGAGCACCACCATCGGGATCGACGGCAACAGGGGTTCTTCGGTGGAGGAGTATCGCTTGTCGGATTCCATCCGCCTGCCGCGGGTACTGACCACCATGCTCCCGCGGGGGACGAACTTGCTCACAACATCCACGGCCGCATCCAGAAGGCCGCCCGGATTGCCCCGCAAGTCCAGGACCAAACCGCGCACCTCGCCGCTGAGTTTCAGATCTTTGATTGCCATGCGGAGCTCATCACCGGCCCGGCGCGAGAACCGTTCGAGGCGGACATACCCGATTCCGTCTTCGACCATGCCGCTGTAGGTGATGTTTTTCACCTGGATTTCTTCGCGGATCAGCACGAACTCGAGCGGTTCGGATTCCCCATCCCGTTCGATCAGCACCTTGACGTCGCTGCCCGGTTCTCCGCGGGTGAGATTGCGGATCTCATCCGGTTTGAGGCCGCTCACTTTGACTCCCCCGATTTCAAGGAACCGGTCGCCGGGCACAACGCCCTGCCGGTGGGCGGAGTACCCATCCATGACGGAGATCACCCGCACCGCGCCATCACGCAAACCGATCGTCACGCCGATGCCACCGTATTTGCCACTGGTCAGCAGGTCGACCTCGTCGCCGTTCTCTTTGTCAATATAGACGGTATAGGGATCGAGGGTCCCGAGCATGCCATGGATGCCTGCCTCCATGAATTTCTCCGGATCGATCTCGTCCACGTACGACGTTGTCACCTCTTTGAAGACGCGCCCGAAGACATCGATGCTCTTGCTGATCTTTAGCAACAGCGAGCTATCGGACGCCAGCATGATGCTGCTGAAGAACAGCACTGCGGCTGCGAGTCCGAATGCCGCAACCAGTTTTTCCCACGACCGCTTTCCGTTCGCCCCGTTCATACGCGTTCACCTACACCAATTGTTGTTGAATGCCCATTTTCTGTACAACGATGTTCAGGATGTCGGCGTGGATTGCCTCGACCGGCCTGAGACCGTCAACCGTGATCACCCGCTGCGGCTCGTTGGCCGCGAGCGAAAGGTATCCGTTCCTGACCCTGTCGAAGAACTCCCGCCCGGAAGATTCCATGCGATCGAATTTTTTCCCTGACGCGTGTTTCCGGCGTTCGATCTCCCCTACGGGGATATCGACCACGATCGTCAGATCGGGCGACAGACGGTTGGTGGCGAAGGCGTTGATCGTGCGCACGGCATCCAGATCCAGGCCGCGCCCGTAGCCCTGATACACAGTCGTGGAGTCATAGTACCTGTCGCAGACGACGACCTCTCCTCGCAGCAGGGCCGGACGGATGACCCGCGTGACGAGCTGGGCCCGGCTTGCGGAAAACAGCAGCAGTTCGGCCTCGTCCGTCAACTCCAGGTTCT
>JADLEA010000241.1 GCA_020846365.1 Bacteroidota bacterium | reverse complement strand
TTTTCCGGCATGTGCGAGGGAGATCCGGGGAATGTTTCACGTGAAACATCACCTCGCAAGCATTATCATCAGGACCGAAACGTCTGCAGGTGTGACTCCCCCAACCCGCATAGCCTGTCCGATCGAGACCGGTTTCACCCTCATCAGCTTCTCCCGCCCCTCATTGCTGAGCGACCGGATCTGGTTGTAGTCCAGCTCCGGAGGAATCCTCATCGACTCATTCTTCTTGAACCGTCGTATTTGCTCCTCCTGGCGACGGAGATATCCTTCGTACTTGATTTGGGTTTCGATCTGCACACAGGCCTCCCTATCCGTATGCAGAACCTGCAAAGCTTCATGCTCGCGAGCGCGCGGGACCTGGAGGATATCTGCCATGCTCACTTCTGGCCGCCTCAGTATTCCCGCAAGTGTCTCGCTCTCAGGCACGGCCCCCATCCATTTCCCGTTGAATGCTTCCCGCACTTCCCTTCCGGAAAGCCGGAGCGATTCCAGCAAGGCCCCGGCAGCTTTTACCCGCGACTCCTTTTCATCCAGACGCCGGAGCGTGCTGTCGGGTATCAAACCAAGAGCAGCGCCTTTTCTCATCAACCGGTTGTCAGCATTATCTTGCCGGAGCGCTAGACGATACTCCGCCCGGGAGGTGAAGATCCGGTAGGGTTCGTCAATACTCCGGTTGATGAGGTCGTCGATCATCACACCGACATACGCTTCGCTCCTGTCTACAACAAACGGATCCCGACGCGTGACAGCCAGGGCCGCATTGATACCCGCAATGATGCCCTGCCCGGCCGCTTCCTCGTAGCCGCTTGTTCCGATTATCTGACCGGCGAAGTAGAGACCGCGCACAAGCTTTGTCTCGAGCGTGTGTTGCACCTGATGCGAAGGGAAGTAATCATACTCCACAGCGTATCCGGGTCGAACCATCCTGGCGCGCTTGAGCCCTGGGATGGTGTGCAACGCTTTCTCCTGAATCTCCGCCGGGAGGCTTGAGGAAAACCCATTCATGTAGACCAGCTCTGACTCATATCCCTCAGGTTCCAGAAAGATCTGGTGTCTCTCACGATCGGCAAACCTGTTTATCTTGTCCTCAATCGACGGACAGTAACGGGGCCCGACGCCTTTGATCCTCCCCGTGAACATGGGAGAATCTTCGAACCCGGTTCGGAGAATGTCATGTGTCTGCCGGTTCGTGTGTGTGAGATACATCGGAATCTGCCGGTTCCCGATCGTTTGGTTCTGAAACGAAAATGGCACCGGGTTCTCGTCGGGAGGTTGGACCTCCGTATCGCCGAAGTCTATTGTATGAATGTCCAGGCGCGGAGGAGTACCGGTCTTCAGGCGGCCGGTCTGAAAGCCCAGCGCGGCAAATTTCTCCGTGAGACCCAATGAGGAGGGTTCTGCATATCTTCCTCCTTCCGAGGTCTGGTGACCCGTATACATGAGCGCGTTTAAAAACGTCCCGCTGCAGAGAATGAGTGCAGTGCACCGGACGTCACTGTCATTTCCAATCCGAACTCCCTTTATTGACCCATTCTCGACATGGACATCCAGCAGTGTTCCTTTGAGGATATCGAGATTCGGCTGGGTTCTGACCCTGCGAAGCGCTTCCCTGCTGTACCATTCCCGGTCATTTTGAGAACGAGGGGACCAGACGGCAGGCCCTTTTGAGGTATTCAACATCCGAAAGTGGATACCGGTGGCGTCTGCGATTTTCCCCATTTCACCCCCCAGGGCATCGATTTCCCGCACCAGGTGCCCCTTGGCAGTCCCTCCTATGGCCGGATTGCAGGACATCCTTCCCATTGCCTCAGGGTCCATTGTCACCAGGGCGGTGGTGCACCCCATGCGGGCTGATGCCAGGGCGGCCTCGATCCCGGCATGGCCGCCTCCAACAACCACTACGTCATATTGATGTTTCACGTGAAACATTCAGCTTCCCTGCTACTTCCCTATGCAGAAACGGGAAAAGATATGGTTGAGGAGTTCCTCGCTTGTGACCTCTCCGGTTATTTCGGAGAGTGCTGAAGCCGCCTCACGGACATCGAACGCAATGTATTCCTGAGAAGCCCCGCTCTCCAGAGAGTTCCTCCCGGCCTTCAGGCAGCTCGCGGATTTCGACAGGCACTCCTTGTGCCGGATGTTTGTGATACACATATCTTCTTCACCGAATGAGCTGCTGCTCGTTACAAGCCGGGCCACCGCGGTGCGCAGTTCATCAAGTCCCCTTCCGGTCTTAGCTGACACGGCAACCCAGGATTGCCCCACTGCTTGTGCTGTCGAAGCCGCTCCACCTTCACCCGCGTCTTCCCGGTGGTACGCACTCCGTTCGGGCGGCCAGACTTCAAGCACATCACATTTGTTGAGAACGGGAAGAAAATGCTGACCTTCCTGATGCACGGCCATTCTCTCCAGGTGTTCCTGAACCGACGGAGACACTTCAGCATCCATCACATGCAGCACGATATCGGCTTTCGTCATGGCTGCCCTGGATCGTTCGACGCCCAGTTGCTCCACGTGGTCGGAGGTTTCCCGGAGTCCGGCCGTATCGGTGAGGCGAAAAAGAATTCCTTCGATGAGTATGCTCTCTTCCAGCGCATCGCGTGTTGTGCCCGGGACGGCGGTCACGATGGCCCGGTCCTGTTTCAGCAGGGCATTGAACAGGCTCGACTTTCCGGCGTTGGGTTCTCCGGCCAGCACAACGGAAACGCCGTCGCGGTAGAGCCGGCCCTGTTCATAGGAGGACGCGAGCGTGTCGATATGGAAAGCCAGGCCATTGAGTCTTGCGGCGAGATCTTCTCTCGTGATGAGGTCCAGGCCTTCCTCACTGAAATCCAGTGTGAGTTCCAATAACGCACATAAGTCCAGCACCTCCTTCCGCAACCCCTGCACCAGCTTCCCGAGCCGCCCCTCCAGATGACCCAGCGAGATGCTTTGCCCCCTCCGACTTCTCGCCGCTATCAGGTCAGCAACGGCCTCCGCCTGGGACAAGTCGATCCGTCCGTTCAGAAATGCCCGGCGCGTGAACTCGCCCGGTCCCGCGGCACGAGCCCCTGCTGCAATCACCGACTCCATCAGCAGGCGCGTGACCAGCGAGCCGCCGTGACAGCTGATCTCCACCATGTCTTCTCCGGTGAATGACCGTGGCAGGCGGAACACCGTGGCGAGCACTTCATCCAACAGACTCCCCTTCGCATCTAGTGCGTGCCCGTAGTGCACGCTGTACCCCTCAGCATCGGACAGGCGGGCAGCACCGCGGAACACCAGATCTGCAATACGTATCGCATCGGGCCCGCTGACACGCACGATTGCAATGGCACCCGCGCCGGGGGGCGTGCCCACTGCCGCAATCGTGTCAGTCATACTCCGATCCATACCCAAGGTTCCCCATCCTCGAACTCCGGAAAATTCACCCAAAGTATAAATTTACGAAGCTTCGCAGACAGGTGCAACGACACAGCGTTCGAATAGAAACTTACCTGAGGCAACTAGCGCTCAGCGCAACCGAGCCCGCTTGCACCGGATTTCCAGTCTCAGCATTCGTCTCGATTCTGCATTTGAGGCAACGATACCGATCCCGTTCGACCTTCTTTAACGAACGAGCCCGCCGTCTCCGGCGGGCTCTGCTCCTTTTCATGTCACGGCGCCCGGCGCTTTTGCCAAACCGGCCGCGTATGTCTACCGGGCACTTTCGTCCATGGCGCAGACTTGCGCCGGCGCCAGGGTGCTCGACTACTTCTTCAACTTCGGCAAGTCCTTGGAGATCCGCCCCAGGATTCCTCCCTGCGGCTTCTTGGGATCGACCTTCCGCAACGGCTCATCCTTGTGCTGACGGTTGAACAACATCTGTTGTCCGATGGAGAGAAGGTTGAAGACGAAATAGTACAGGTTTAGTCCCGACGGCAGGCTGTTGAAGATCAGGGTCATCATGATCGGCATCATGTAGATCATGGCCTTCTGCCGCGGGTCGGTCACGGTCATCTTTTGCTGGAGGAACATCGTGATACCCATTGCCACGGCCAGCCCGCTGATCTCATTCATCCCGAAGAGAGGAATCGTGAACGGCAGCTTCGTAATGGCATCGGGGATCGAGAGGTCCGTGATCCACCAGACGAAGTTGGCCTGCCGCAGCTCGATCGAGGAACGGAACACCGACTAGAGCGCAAAGAGGATCGGCATTTGAAGCAATAACGGAAGACAACCGGAGGCAGGGTTGACACCGTACTCTTTGTACAGGTTCATCACCTGTGCATTCATCTTCTGCGGATCATCCTTGTACTTCTCACGTATCTCGTTCATCAGGGGCGTCAGTGCCTGCATCTTCCGCATCCCCTTCATGCTTGTGCGCGTCAGCGGATGCAAGGCAATCTTGATGATGATCGAAAAGACGATGATCACAATGCCGTAGTTCGGGATGAACATCCGGAGGAACTTGAAGAGCGGGATCATGACGTACTCGGAGATCGGCCGGATAATCCAGGCCGCGCCGAGATTCATCGTCTCCTCCACGCCCCGCCCCAGCGTCTTGACCGTGTCGTACTCCATCGGGCCAAGATACACGCTGATGTCCGAGCGCTCGAGAGGGCCGCTCCGGAACGGCATCTTCAGGGCAAGCGCATACGCCTCCTTCGCGCCTTTGTCAGGCATCGCCATGTGCGTTCCTTCCACAAACGCACCCTCGCTCTTGGGCGAGTTCGGCAGCATGGCCAGCAGAAAGTACTTGTTCCGCGTCGCCACCCAATCCGTGGCGCCGGAGACATCGCGCTGCACGACCTCTCCTGCGCTGGATGCGTCGACCTCCGTGAGCTCTCCGCCGGAGTAGACATAGCCCATGGCAAAACCGGACTCATCCACGCTGTTGTGTTCGGCATACCGGAGGCCATGTTCCCAGACAATCTGATATTCAAAGTTGGAGACAACGGCCTCCATCCGTTCGAACAGGAAAGAGACGTCAAACCGGTAGTCCCCGTTCCTGAACGTGAACTGCTTTACCAGTCTCCCCCCGTTGCTCACAGGAAGGGCAAAGGCAATTGTAAGGGAATCCGACCCGGTCAGCTGCATGCGCTGCCAGTCCGGTCCGCTGACATCGAAAAAGAGGTCCCGCGTGTTGATCAGCTTCCCGTCTTGTGAAGTGAACAGCAGGCTGAGATCGCCTCCCTTGTCGTACTCCACCAGCTGAACCGGGTGTGCATCCCACGTCTTATAGCCGTGGAGCTCCCACTTTTTGATGAGGCCGCCTTTCGTCGATATCTCCGCGGTGTACAGGTCCGTTGTGATACTCACAACCTTGTCAACGCCCCTGGCGCGGCTTTCAAAATAGGTTCCGAGCGTTGCGGCTGCATCTGCTCCTTTCGCCGCAGATCTCTGATCCGTCTGGCGTTCGGTGGCTGCTGCTGGCAGGGGAGGGGGCTCCGTTTTTGCGGCCGGGGTCTGGGCATGCGTTGTATCTGATGCCGGAGGCATCTGTTGCTGCGGGGGTGGCGATTGCAGCCACATCCACGCGATAAGGATGATGCCGATAAGGACAAAGCCCAGCGTTGAATTCTTTTCCATAACAACCCTCGTTCAGAAAGATGCTCAGGCCGGATCGAACCCGCCCGGATGAAAAGGATGGCAACGGCCGATGCGCTTCAGAGCGCGCCACCCACCGCTGAAGACACCGTACTTGCGGAAAGCATCAACCGCGTATTGCGAGCAGGTGGGGGTAAAACGGCATGTGTTCGGGGGAAGGAGAGGTGACACCACTGCCTGGTAGACGCGCACGATGAACACCATCACTTCACGCATGAACGTCGTCTTCGATGCGTTCCCGGATTCTTTCGCAGAAGCCGGCGATCTCAGTACGGAAGGGGGAAACGGTGAGCCGCTCGACATGGACGTCACTCTTTGGCCGAAAGAGAAAGACGAGATCCGCAGAAACCCGGTGGTGCACAACCGCTTGCCGGAGGGGATGGCTTTCGAGGCGAAAGGCCTCTCGCATCAGGCGGCGCAGCCTGTTTCTCCGGACAGCGTGGTACTTCGCATGAGAGACCGCATAGCCGGCGCGCAGGGAAGGCTGGTCGGACGCTTCCAGAAGATACATACAGTGTATCAGTGTGCCGGCAACCCGCCGGCCCTCGGAGAACACGCGGTCAAAGCTTTCGTGGCCCCGCAGCGTGCCTTCGCGTCTCACCTACCGTTCGTCGCTGATCGTCAGCTTCTTACGACCGCGAGCCCGACGGCGTGAAAGCACTCTGCGGCCATTTTTGGTGGCCATCCGTGCCCTGAATCCGTGTGTATTGCGGCGCTTCCTCTTGTGCGGCTGGAACGTGCGCTTCATGACACCCTGCCCCGACGTGCGTGAAAAAGGAAAAATTGGATTAAGCAAAACAACATAGCAAAAAGGGGGTACAAGTTCAACAGCGTCAGAACGAAATCGGCAAAGAATTCCCTTGCGGCGCCCCCGTTCTTGTGTTATTATCCACATAGATCAGGGTGCATTCCTGCTGTGGATAACCTGTGTATATCTTCCGACCCCGCTATCCCGCAGCCGTTCCTGAATCCCAACGAGCTGTATTCATCACGTTTCAGACGAAAAGAAACCTATAAGCTTCGTCTTTTCTGCCTGTTGCGCGTCAGAATGCCGATGTGCACATGTGGATAACATTGTGGCAAACACTCTCAACCATCGATCAAGCCGTGCTTGTGGACAACGCTGTGGATAAACCGACAGAGACTATGGACAACCTCTCAAGTTCTGCAATACCAGAGCATAGCGATCCGTCACGGAGCACTTTGCCGTCGGAGCTCGAGCAAGCAAGACGCGT
>JADLEA010000240.1 GCA_020846365.1 Bacteroidota bacterium | reverse complement strand
TAGGCGCCGTCGAATAAAGACCCGGTGTGCTCCTCCGGCCTGTGGACTTTTCCCAGATGGGGGAACGCGCGAAGCGTGGAGGCCGGAAGTACAAGAGTGCGGCCGTCGTGCAGCATCGCATTCATTTCCAGAGCATTGGCCAGTGCCTTGCCGCCGGTCGTGTTGTTCCAGATGACGTACGCGTCCGTGCAGCCCGGCGGGACAGAAAGCACACGGCGTTTCGACTCGCGGAGTTCCCGGGCATTGTACAGGTAGTCATAGCGGACATCGTAGCCGTTCAGGAGCCAACCCTTTTCGTTCCGGCCGTGCATGCGGAAGTACGCTCGCTGGCCGGATGGGCGCGGAAACGTGACGGGAAACTGCTTGATACGCGGAAGGTCAGCGTGCACGGGAGAGACGCCCAGTTCCTGCAGCAGCTTCGTGACGGAGGCGTGTTCCCAGGAAGCGTGACGGAGCTCCACGTGCAGAGGGAGTCCGCGGAATGCCGCAGCCAGCTTCTCGAGGTGGAACCGATGCGCACCCGTGTTCGTGAACGCATAGGGGAATTGGGCGAGCGCGATCCCCAACCGGTCATGGTTCTGGAGCTCACGGAGGATTTCCACCATGGACCGCACAACGGGGGCAGTGATGGTGCGCTCGTGCGTGAGGGACGAGTGGAGTTTCACGATAAACCTGAAATCCCGGCGTCCGGCAACGGCAAGCGCCCATTCACGGGCGTCGGCGGAGCCGAGTGATGCATCCCAGAATGTGGGACGCACTTCGGAGGTGTTGAAATACCGGGCATAGAATTCCAGCTTTCGGGCCGAGGAGCTCCCCATGGTCGGATAAAAGCACTGGTCCAGGATGTCGTGTTCCCAGCCGCCGACTCCCACAAGATACCGCACGCCGTTCGTCTTCATTTCTCCTCCCGAAAGAATATCCTTGACAGTCTCGTGTGTCTTCCGTATATTGGCCACCAGCATGATACGACATTTATGTCGTACTGTCAAGAAGAAAATTGACAAATATGTCCCCGGATACCTTATGAAGAACACCATTGGAGAACGGCTGCGGGAGGCGAGGGAAAACAAGGAAATGGACCAGTCCACCCTTGCCGAGAAAGCCGGAATAGTGACGAGGACGCTACAGAGGTGGGAAAAAGGCGAGCAGGTGCCTGACGGGGTTGCCATCACGCGGTTGGCGAAGGCAACCGGGGTTCAGGCGAGCTGGCTGTTGACCGGTGAAGGAGACAGGTATGTGTCGCCTTCGCGCCCGGAGAACATGTACATGATTCCCGGTGCATCCCGCAGGAAGACCAAGCTGGTGGACCTTCCGCTCATTTCCGCCGTACCGGCAGGCAAAGTTGCCACGCTCTTCCACCCGGACTACGCCGACGATTACGTCACGGTGGACGACATCAAGGATCCTCAGGCCTTTGCGTTGAGGGTGAAGGGAAACAGCATGGCCACCCGGATCGAGGACGGGGATGTGGTTATTGTCAGTCCGCAACAGGAGGCGCGATCGGGCGATGTCTGCGTGATTCGGGTGACCGGGGAAGACACGCTCAAGAAGGTGAAGTTCGAAGGGAACTACATCCACCTGATCCCGTTCAATCCCGAGTTTGACCCGGTGGTGGTGAAGCGGCGGGAGGTGAATTTTGTCTGGAAGGTCGTGAAGCTCATCAAGGAGCTGTAACTCGAGGGCACTCAGAGCACCGACGCTCTTGAACCTCGACGTACGACCGGCTACGTGATCAGCCTGCGAAATGAGTTGCCATCTCTCCCCTCAGGATGAAGTTCCCAATGCCGAGCTACTCTCCGGCGGAACTGATGGTACTCTCTCCCGAGTTGGTCTGCACTGATTGCTACAACACCAGCTTCGCCTGCTACATCCCCGCCGGTCTCCCTACGTCACCATATGCACCACGACGCCGTCCCTGAGTTTCGGTTCGAACCAGGTGGATTTCGGAGGCATGGTCTTCCCGGCGTCGGCGATCGCCAGCAATTCTTCTATAGAGGTAGGGAAGAGTGCGAAGGCGACTTTCATCTCTCCCGAATCCACCCGTTTCTCAAGCTCGCCCAATCCACGGATTCCTCCCACGAAGTCGACGCGCTTGCTTGTCCGCGGATCCTCGATCCCCAGGATGGGTGCGAGGATGCTGGATTGAAGGATGGAAACGTCGAGCCGCGCGACCGGATCAGGGACGGATATCAGCGAAGCAGGCGCGCGCAGCACATACCAGCGATGGTCCATATACATGCCGTACTCGCCCTTCCGGGCCGGCTTGTGTTGCCCGGCCGCCGGTGAAACCTCAAACCGGGAGCGGACCTCCTTCAGGAATTCCTCTTCCGTCCGTCCGTTCAGGTCCTTCACGACACGGTTGTAGTCCATGATCCGGAGTTGTGCATGGGGGAAGAGGACAGCAAGGAAGAAGTTGTATTCCTCATCCCCACGGTGGTTGGGATTCGCGGCGGCGAGGTCACGGCCCACCCGTGCAGCAGCGGCGGAGCGATGGTGACCATCAGCCACATACAATGACGGGATGTTCCGGAATTCCTCCTGGATTGCCCGAAGCGTCGAGGGATCGCGGGTAACCCAGAGTTGGTGCCGGATCCCGTCCTCCGCTACGAAATCATACTCCGGCGTGGAAGCGCAGATGCGGCTGACCACTGCGTCGAGGGACGGCCGGGCCCGGTAGGTCAGGAAGATGGGGCCGGAGTGAGCGTTCGTGACCTTCACGTGCTTTGTCCTGTCGTCTTCCTTGTCTTTGCGCGTCAGCTCGTGCTTCTTGATGGTGTCATTCAGGTATTCCTGGACCGACGCGCATCCGACGATGCCATACTGCGTATGGCCGCCCATGGTCTGCGCGTAGATATAGAACGCCGGCGAGGACTCTTCTTTGAGGACGCCGTCCTTGATCAGCCGCTCGAGGTTCTCCTTTCCTTTGAGATACACCCGGTCATCATACAGGTGCACGTCGGGAGGCAGGTCGACTTCGGGCTTCCCGACATGGAGGAAGGAGAGGGGTTTGCCCTGCACCTCAGCGCGCGCCTCGTCTGAATTCAGGACGTCGTACGGCTTGGCGGCAACGAGTGCTGCGTACTGGGGAAGTGGGCGGTATCCTTTGAACGGACGGAGAGTAGCCATGGTATGTGCGAATGCTGTGCTTGTATATGGTGATGCGGCGGACCGGGGGCATCCTTCTGCCCGCCGCGGGGCGGAGAGAGAGGAAAGCTGTGTCCTCTCTCTCCTGAGAGCCGTCGGGGGCGCGGGTTATCCCAGTGTCGGGAGAATCTTCTCGATGGCGCCGATGACTTCCTTTACGTCGGTCATCGTCAGCTCGCCCATGTGCGCAATGCGGAAGGTTTTCTCTTTCAGGTCGCCGTAACCGTTCGAAATCTGCAGGCCCACTTTTCCGAGGGCGTCATTGAGCGCCTTCACCGAGATGTTCCGCGTATTGGTGATGGTGGTCAGGGTAACGGAGGCGTATTTCTCTTCGGGATAGAGCGCGAAGTTCTTCTTCGCCCAGGCGCGGGTATATTCGGCCATCTCCTTGTGCCGCGCATACCGCTTTTCCAGACCCTCTGCGAGGATGCGGTCCAGCTGGTAGTTGAGCGCGAACATGTGCGGAAGCGAGGGGGTTGCCGAGTATTGGTGGTCCTTGGTCTCGATGTACTTGTAGATTTCCAGGATGTCCAGATACCATCCGCGCTGCTTCACCTGCTTCCCATGCTCAAGGGCCCGCGGCGTCACGGAGCAGATTGCCATGCCGGGAGGAAGGGCGAGGGCCTTCTGTGTGGAGGTGATGCAGACGTCGATGCCCAGCTTGTCGACTTCGACCTTCGCGCCGGCCATCGAGCTGACGGCATCCACCAGCCAGAGC
>JADLEA010000239.1 GCA_020846365.1 Bacteroidota bacterium | reverse complement strand
TTCCCAGCCAGGCCTCTCTGGAAGAAGCGACCAGCGGGGTTTCCCATCTTGATACCGAGGTGGGTGGCACATCGTTTCTCTATCCGGCTGCTGGTGTCCGCCCCCTGGAATCCGGCAAGACGTACGTCTGGTTCGTTGAAGGGATGTACAGCGGCACAACGGGGTCGAGAGGTGCGGTGAGAAGCAGACTACGCTCCTTTACCGTCTCGGCCGGCGGCACGAACGTCGCCCTGCAGAGCCTTCTGGACGACCTGGAGAAGGCCCTCGGCCCTGCGCACAAAGCAGTGTTCGACCGGATCCGGGCAGAGCTGCTGTCTCCCACCGGTCAAATGACGATCGACGGAAAGACCATTTCCGCGAGCGATCTGATCCAGCTGATCAATCAGTTCCGCACAAATCCTGCCGGCGTGCTGTCCGCCGATCTCGAATAGAATCTGCCCGTGGAGCGCACAATGAATCGAATCACGGTACCTGTTGGTCTTCTGTTGTCCGCCCTGATGATTCTCCAGGGTGCAGGAGCGGCTCCTCCTCCGGGAGGGATTCCCGTAGCACTCGTGAGCAAAGTGATCCTCGAGGTCGCCCGCAAAGAAATGGGAAAGAGTTGGGAGAAGGCGATCCGGGGGCAGACGCTGGCCTCGGGCGATATGGTACGCACGGGTCAGGGTGCACTCGCCATTATCAAGTTCAAGGACAATAGCCTCGTACGCCTTCGTGAGCGGACCGAGCTCACCATCACGGGAAAGCAATCGGGCACGACGCTCTCCAAGTCCGTGGAAATCGAGACCGGCGTGGTCGGTTTCAATGTTCAGAAACAGCGGGCTGGCGAAGAATTCCGGTTCACGTCACCGACATCGGTCGCTTCGATCAGAGGCACCGCGGGAATGCTGAACAGCACCGCCGCTTCCGACACGCTCATCGTGACGGAGGGGCTCACTGCACTCCTGAACAAGATCACATCCCGATCCGTGGATGTCCCGGCCGGTTTCACGGGAATATCCAAGCGCGACGGTACGGTGCAGGCCCGTCCGTCCACGGCCGACGAACGGCGCGCGGCATTGGACGCATTGCGGGACGACCTGAACAAACGGCTCGAAATCGAGCTGCGTGATCCTCAGGGCAAGACGAACCGACTGAAGATCGAATACAACGACTAACGCCCGGATTCCTCTGCCCGCATGACACTTCGATCACTTTACGCTGCCGGGGGACTCATGCTTCTCCCGGCGGCGGTTCTTGCCCAACTCTCCACGTCAGTGGTGTCCATTGCGCCCGACAAGGCGCCACCCCGCAAGGCCGTGACGCTCACCGTCGAATTGCAGCAAGGCCACAGAGCGGCCGACATACAGCTTCTGTACAGACCGTTCGGCGTGTCCGCCTATCGCAGAGCCGAAATGGATGTGCGGGGGAACACCGCACAATACCGTCTGGCGGCTGAGCACATCCGACCGCCTTTCCTCGAGTTCTACCTTGTCCTGACCGATGCGGCGGGAAAGCGCGAGTCCTATCCGCGCAACAGCGGAGGCGACCCGATCAAAGATCCGCCTCTGCAGCCCTCGCGCATAACCATCCAGGAAGAGGAAGACCAGCCGATTCTGTTCCTGAGTCCTGAACCGGGGCAGACGTTAAACGCGAACGATGTGCTCATCTCGATTTCTCTCCTCCGCGCCGACTCCACAATCGTCCGGCGTGCCACACAGATCAAAATCGATGATGTCAACGTTTCTGCGGGAGCCGTATTCAGCGATGATCTGATTGTGTATACGCCGGAGAGCCAGGGACTGAACCTCTCGCCCGGCGTACATACGATCAAGGTCGGTGTCTTCAACAGCCGGGGGCAGGTCCGCGCGACGGCGGAACAGTCGTTCGTTGTTCGCGGCACCGGCATGAACCTGGCCGCTTCTGCCGCCCCGGCACGCGGGTTCGATTATTCCTTGAGCCTCAATGTCGAGTCGCGCCACGAACAGATCCGGAACGAAGGTACGTGGTTCAACCGGGCCGGGGCGACGTTCAAAGGCAAGACCGGTATCGTGGGCTTCAACTCGAATCTCTTCCTGACCTCCGATGAACGTTCGGACCGCCAGCCGCAGCACCGGTACTATGTAGGCGTGGAGACGCCATGGGCGGAAGCCGGCTACGGCGATCACTATCCGGCCCTCCCGGAGCTCATTCTGAACGGGAAGCGCGTCCGCGGCCTGTACGCCTCCGCACGCTATGAGCTCGTCGGGGTTGATCTCAGCCTCGGTCAGATTAGCCGTGGCATCGAAGGGAAACTCTTCCACACGTTCCCCGTGGACAGTTTCACGGTGGAATTTCAGCGCGATTCCACCGCAGCGTTTGGCAAAATCGATGCCGAAACCTGGGGGAAGTTCGGTTACGGGACGTTCGAGCGCAACCTCTTCGCCATCCGCCCCAACTTCGGCGACCGTGACTCCTGGGAAGTCGGGTTCTCCTGGCTCAGTGCGCATGATGATATGAAGTCCATCAAGCACGGCATAAGTCCCAAAGAGAACATCGTGCTGGGGATGGACTTCATGACCCGCTTCGATGACCGGAGAGTGGAGTTCAGCGGTCAGGCGGCTGTCAGCGCGTACAATGACGACATCTCGTCGGGCACGTTCGATGATGCGTATATCGACTCCGTCTACTCCGCCGACGCGGACAAGATCAAGACCCTGCGCGATTACGTGAAGAACGTCATCACCGTCAACGACAATTTTCATCCGTTGACGGTGCGCGGGCTTCCCACGCTGGCCTACGAGCTGGGGCTCGGGCTCAACTACTTCAACAACGTCTTCAAGTTCACGTACCTGTTCAGGGGGAACGAATACACATCGTTCGGACAATCGTTTCTTCAGACCGATATCCGCGGATTTTCCGTGGTGGACCGTGCGCGCATCATCGACAATCAGGTTTTCCTGACGCTGGGGTACGAGCGGTTGCAGGACAACACCGCCGCCACGAAAGTGGGAACGACGGTCTTCACGAACATGAACATTGCCGCGACGTATCTTCCGCGTCGGGATTTCCCGACGTTCACGCTCGGCTTCTCGCAGTACAACAATGACAATGGTTTGGGCACAGCGGGACGTGACAGTCTTTCGGCAATCGATGATGTCACGAACCGGGTGTATCTGCAGGGCACCTATGACTTCCTGTTCGGGGCGCGGCACACCGCGTTGCTGAACTTCGCCTTTTCAAACCGGTCGGATGCATCCATCCGGCGATACGACGTCCGCAACATCACCGCCGAGCTCGGGCTCACGACCATGTATCGCATTCCGCTGCGCACATCCGTCTCCCTCGCAGCCTTCTTCAACACCCTGCCGGACGGCAGTGGGCGGGGGAACAGCCGGGACCTGAACTACTCTGTCATTTCCGTTTCCGGACGCTACACTGCCATTCAGAACGTCCTTGTGCTCGCGGCGACCATTGCGCCGACCCTCGGGGACTATCGCCGCATCGCATTCGAGCTCGGAACGGAGTGGAGTGCGCGTCCGGATATGCAGCTGATCTTCCAGCTCAGCTACTTCAAGAATGACGATCTGCCGAACGAGAACATCGTGAGTCTCCGGTACCGGTACACTATCTGAGCATGACAACGCCGATGGCCCTCGGGCAGTTTTCTGCGGGACAACGAAGCTGGATGATGCGGCTGGCCCTGGTTGCCAGCGCAACCCTTCTCATCATTGTGTTCACGCAGGAGTCCATCCTGCGTCTGGGCGTGTTCCAGCGCCTGGAGCTTGCCACCATCGACTACCGGTTCCAGTACCGCGGAACCAATCCGGCGGTCGCCGAGTCTTCTCACGTCGTGATTGTGGAAATCACCGAGGAATCGTTCCGCTCCCTGCCGGAACGATTCCCGTGGCCCCGCACGTACTACGCTCATCTTCTCCGGAATCTGAAAGCCGCCGGTGCCCGCGTGGTCGCAATCGACCTTCTGTTCAGCGGGCCCGATGCGTATGATCTCGGAAATGACGACACCTTGCGCGCGGTATTGGAGGAGACCGGCATAGGCGTGCTGGCCGGTAAACGCGAAGCGGACAAAGAGGAGTACGTCACGACCTCCGCTAACGAGGCATTCAGCAACATCTTCTATCCCTCGTATCCTTCTGTGGGGCTGGTCAATATCCGCAACGACGCGGATGGCGTGTACCGGTCCTATAACACCATGTTTGTCGCCGATTCGGCGGGCGGCGCCGAGCGGGCGGTGCCTACGCTCGCTTTTGCCGTCCTGAACAAGTACTTCGGCAATCCGCCCCTGACCGTTCCGGAAATACTGGGCGAGCACTTTTACTACGCCGGCCGGGCAATTCCGCGCTACGACGCCGCCTCTCTCCTGATCAACTTTTACGGTCCCGACGGGACGTTCCCCCACATCAGGTTCCACGACGTGATCGACGACACGTCGGTGGTCACCGCGGATGAGCGGCAAAGCGGCGAGCAGATCAACACGTTCAGCGATCCGGCATATGGATACCTCTACGATCAGACCTTCAAGAACAAGATTGTCCTTGTCGGTGTGACCGTCCCGGAATACAAGGACCTGTTTCCCGTGGCCATAGCGCGGGGCATGAGGAAACGGGAGAACCTCATGTACGGCGTCGAGATCCATGCCAATGTCATCGAGAACGTCATCCGGAACGACTTTCTCCGTGTGGAGCAACCGTGGGTCGCGGCGTTGACCACGCTGGGGCTTGTCCTGCTGGCGTTCGTGGCCACGTCGGCCTTCCGTGAGATCAAGACCCGCCACCATTTCCTCATCGGCCTTCTCGGCTTCTTCTTTGCCTTGTTGGTTATTTTGCTGCTCGGCGGGCTTTCGCTCGTGTTGTTCACCAAGTACCACTACGTCATGGGCATCGTGAACGCGGTCCTTGCCGTCCTCGGCGGCTATTCGATGAGCACGACGTATCACCTGGTCATCGAGCGGAAAGAGCGCATGCTGATCAAGTCGATGTTCAGCACCTACGTAAACCCCTCCCTCGTCGACGAGCTGGTCGCGCACCCCGAGAAGCTGGTGCTGGGCGGGCAACGCGAAGAGCTCACGGTGCTGTTTAGCGACATCACGGGGTTCACGAGGATTTCCGAGCACCTTCCTCCCGAAGACCTCGTAGGGCTCCTCAACGAATATCTGAACATCATGTCCAGGATCATCTTCCGCAATGACGGGACGCTGGACAAGTACGAAGGAGACGCCGTGATGGCGTTCTGGGGCGCGCCCATCCCGCAGCACGATCACGCGTTGCGCGCTTGCCGGAGCGCCGTCGCCATGCAGGAAGCGCTCGTGGACATGAACGCGGCGTGGAAGGAGAAGGGGAGGCCCCCCATCCATATCCGCATCGGGATTAATACCGGTGAGATGGTCGTGGGAAACATGGGAGCGGTCGGCAAGTTCGCCTATACCGTCATCGGCGACAGCGTAAACCTGGCGTCACGCTTGGAAGGAGCGAACCGGGAATACCATACAGGCATCATGGTGAGCGAGCGGACGTATGAGTTGGTCCGCCATGAGATCATGGGCCGCGAGCTCGACCGCATTGCTGTCTATGGACGAAATGAACCGGTCACGACCTATGAACTCCTCTGCCCGGTAGGGCCGGGTGTGACGGATGATCTCCGGGCATTCCTCACGGCCTATCAGGAAGGCAAGCGGTGCTACTACAATCGGGATTGGGTGGGGGCACAGTATGCGTTCGAAGCGTCATTCCAACTCAGGCCGGAAGATTATCCCACGCTCCTGCATCTGCAGCGGACTGCTGCATATATGAAGACGCCACCCCCCGACAATTGGAATGGCGTTTTTATCATGCAATCGAAATAGCGGCTATTCCGTGACGCGCCGGAACTGGTCTGTCTCCAGGGTGAACACCATCGAGATACGGTGGGTGTTGCCGGGCTGATCGATGGCGTCGAATTTGGCAAACGAATAGTCGATGTGCAACTTGGGGAGATGCACACCCGCTCCCATCGTGAGCTGTTTCACGTCACTGTACCCCGCACGAAGCGCAACCAGATCCTTGAACTGAAACTCGAGCCCGGTGTGCACGTCGAAGCTGACCGGACCAAGGTTGAACGTTGAGGCGTACTGCCGGTTTTCAAAGCGGAGATCGACGTCCAGCGCCGGCGCGAATTTTCCCCCCAGCGCCTCAATAAAGTATGCCGACCCGACCTTCATCGTCGGAGAGATCAGTTCGTTCCGGCCGGTGCTCCAGGCCAGAAACGTCGTGGTGATGTCCTGCACATTGGCGCCGAGCACCATGTTCTCAAAGGGAGTGTACCAGACCCCGATATCGAAGCCGATGCCGGTCGCGGAGGCGTCCCCCAATTCCCGGCGGATCAGCTTCACATTCGCACCGTAGGTGAAGTCGTCCGAGTATCGCTGGGCGTAGGTGAAATAGAGGGCGTAGTCCGCCGCATTGAAATATGTCACGCGATCGGGATCGATGCGGCTGAATTGGGTGGGATCGTACGTCAGGTTTCCGTTGATGTCCACGCCGGCATTCCGCGTGTCCGGGATATCATCGACGCCCAGCCGGATCAGGCTGAGACCGATGCTGGTCCGGCTTCCCACGGGGATAGCCACCGCGCCATAGTCATGGTTCACCAGTGAGCCGAACTGCTCGTCGTGCATGAGGGCGATTTGCGGGTAGTTGATGTGTGCCAGTCCCGCCGGGTTCCAGTACCCCGCCGTCACGTCATTCGCCAGGGCCACATACGCGCCCCCCAATGCCAGCGCACGCCCTCCGACTCCAAGGGAGATGAATTCGCCGGCGTACTTTGCCACGCCGGTTTGCGCCCCCGCAAAGGCGACGGGAATGCCCAGCAGCACGATCAACGCTTTGAAGACCCTCATCCCAATCCCTTTGAATATGAGACAACGCATCTCTCACCAAAATCACAAAATCTGACTTCAGAGTCAAGGTAGCGTTAGAATGCTCGAATTCCGGCAAGATTCTCCACTTCCACCTGCCAGGCGGTCACCGTTGTATCCGCAATGGTGTACAGCCTGCGGTCGGTTCTCCTTGCGCTCACCGTTGCGGTCGGCAGCGCATAGGAATACGCGTACGCGCCGCTTTCATGGTCGTACACGTCCATCACGCTCTTTTTTTGCTCGTCAAGGAATCCGGTCAATACGTGGATCTCCGAGCCGACCAGGCTTACGCTTCGGGACACTAGCGGTGCGTCGGGATGGACCCTCACGTATCGCACGTCGCCGTTCTGTTGCGTGAGCACCCTGGGCAGCCCCGCGTGTTCGAGCGTATGCGCAAAGAACAGATGGGGAGTATGCGCGAGATTGAATACTCCGAGCAGCCCCGCCCGGTATCCGGCATAGACAAAGCGCCCGTCGGACGACCCCGCACATCGTCCGTCCAGGATGACGCCCATGCGCGTTTGCTCTGACATCAGTGTCCCGCAGGTGTCCACAAGCCGTCCGTCGGCATCGTAGCGGTGGAAGAGATGTTCCCCCGCCGGAGAGCATATAACCACGAAGCCGGATTTGCCGAGGTGGGCGATCCGATGAGGCGGCAGTTCGGTCCGGATTGTCTTGAGCACCGATCCGTCATCGGCGAAGACGGTGACAAGCCCGTTGACAGGATCGCACACCCAGACCTCTCCCTCCGGCGTAACTTCCAGCGCTGTGGGGTTTGAGAATTCGCCCGGTCCGCGCCCTGAAACGCCGCCATACACCTGGAGCGGTGTTCCTACGGAAGAGAATTTCCTGACGCACCGGTCACCCCAATCCAGCACGTACACGTTTTCGTAGCTGTCCGTGCGCACTTCCACGGGATCACCCATCCTGTCTTCCGGCAGGACGCCGAGTTCGAAGAGATTCGCCCAGCCCAGAGCTTTCCACGTGCGTGTTGACACCGTCTGGGGTCTGACATCCTCCGTGCCGCGTTCGCGGCCATCCGGAGTGAGGGGAATTTCCACGCGTGGCGGACTTTTCTCCGGACCCAGCATATGCCCGATCACCATGCCGAGGAGAATGATGGCCGGAAGGATGAGAAGGATTCGTCGTTCGCGTTTCATGGAGATCCTCGCCGTAAGAAGTGTGTGTCCGGTTGCTGCTCCTGTCCTCGGATGGAGCGGGCGAGGGCTCCATCCGACAGCGGGTTTACACGATGGGCAAGGGCGGTGCCTTGATATAGCAGCTGATGGTGATCGTAGCGCCCTTGATGTTCACGCTGACCGACATACAGTTGTCGGGACCGCCGCCGCAACCGAGCGTCGAGCATCCGAACGGCGCAGCGGCGGCTTCGCCGGGGATGCCCACCAGGGCGACGCAGAAGATCCCTGCCAAGAGAAGCAGGGCAACAAGTGACCGCATGCTGGTCATGGATTCCTCCTTTTGTAGTGTGTGAGTTGTAGAGGAAGCGGATGTTCAGGCAATCCGTTCCGTTCCTGCGGACGAACCGTATGCATTCACATGCCAGAGAAGGCCGCTCAGGAGCGTGAGCAGGGTATTCAGGACTAGGTGGCGGAGTTCCGCCCTGTCGTAGCCGAAGAGAAATGTGCAGCCGCAACGCTCTCCCGGCGCTGCGAACATCATGACCGCCACCACGATCGTAAAGGCGCCGAAGAGGAGTGTGGCGGCACAGAGCCCGGCGAGACGCGTGCGCGGGAAAAGAAGCATCCCTCCCAGCACGGCTTCCGCGGCGATGACTCCTCCGCCCAGGAGAGGTGAGAGCGTTGCCGGGACCAATGGATTGTGTTCAAGCGAGAACAGGAATAGCGCCCAATGGAGCACTTTGTCGACCGCGCTGACACCCAGCAGGCTAGCAATCGCCAGCGCACACAGCGTCGTGGTGCGGTTCATCCCTCCCTCCATAAACGTCTCACCGGTGCGACTTGGTTTGCCGTGGTCGACCTTCGAGGAGTCGTCTGGCGTTCCGGACAATGGCGCACGGTCAGGCTGACGGTTCGCCCGCGCCCATCCGCCTTCCCGGCCATGCTTAACGGAACCTGCACAGCCGACCCCCGAAGTTCCCACGCAAACCACGAAGTCACCCGGCGCACTGGCACGTCACGGCGCACTGCCGTCGTCCAGAACCGCAGCACGGGTCCGGTGGCCGCACCGGTGAGTTCGTTCTTGTTGGAGGAGATGGCACATCGATTCATTGGCATAGTGGTCATGCATTGCGAAACCATACACCAATGATTACAGGAAGGAGGGGAAAAATCCGATGGACGGAGAAAAAAGAAGTGGAGACGTTACAGCGGTTCCGCTCCCAGCTCGCGCCGAAGGGCTTGAACGACGGGATGCTCTTCTGCTGAAGGCGTTTTTGCCGTCCCGCCTCCGGCTTCACCTCCCGTCTCCTGGACCTCGGGCTGGATGACCCCCCGTGCATTGAACACGCGGGCAAAGATTTCCATCAACACTTCGCGGTTCCGCTGCACCGTGGATGCCTGAAACTCATCCACGCACCCCAACCGCACAACGCCTTGAGAAACGCCCAGCAGCGTTGTTGCACCCAGAACCACACCCACCGAGATTTTCAGCCGGCTGACTTCGGCGACGTACTCCGCCCCGCGAGAGCGCACTTCGTCTTCTCCCGCTACACGACTCTGCGGGGTTCCGGAGGATGCCTGCCGTGATCCGGTGCCGGGGAGGGGAGAAGGGGTGCGGTTTTGTGTAGTGAATTGAACTGGTCCGGTACTAGACGCGGAAACGCTCCGGGCTGGAGCCGCAAAAGTCCGTGCTACGTCAGGACTTCGCTTTTTTTTTAGCTCCTCG
>JADLEA010000238.1 GCA_020846365.1 Bacteroidota bacterium | reverse complement strand
GCATTGAACCTTGCTTCGTGAAATCCAGCCTCGACTTCGCGGTCAAGCAGCAGTGCCACTCTCTCGCCCAGGGTGTTGAAGATCGAAAGGGATACATGACTGCGATGAGGCAAGGAATACGTGATCGTGGTCGATGGGTTGAATGGGTTGGGATAGTTCTGCTCAAGCATGAAAGTGGCCGGGACTTGAAGTAACGGTGCTCTCTCGTGGATAGCATCAATCACACCATATGTTACCCCGTTGATGATGGCTCCCGTAAGCTCGTAGGTATCGGAAGGTTCCACTTCTTCTTTTATTAGGCCAATATCCTCTGCCAAGTGATCGTTGCCTAACCAAAACCAGGAGTCCGAGTTCCAGTGTCCTTCAAAGCTGTACACTTTGACTTTCTTGATCATGCCGGCAAAGAACGCATCGTACGTGTATATCACGCCGATCCGGACGGGGTGCGTCGTATCACTCGAATAGCCCCCAATCCACGAGTCCCCGCTATCGGCGTAGAGTTTGTAGCGAACAAAAGCCGATTGATACCTCATGTTGTACAAATTGCCCGACGAGTCAATCCGATCCTCGGTCGACCAGGTTCCTTCCGAAACGTTTCTGCCAAAGATAAACCGGTCCTTAGTGAGAGAATCTACGATGACAGAATCGGTGTATTGAGTATGTGTGATTTCGCCGGTGAAGATGGAGCGATACTGCCGGACGTCTCCCTTGTGATAGGGGTAGAAGGCCTGCCACGTATTGTTCCCCTGCGAGAGGGCGGCTGAAGACGAGACAGCCAGGAGAAGAACCCCGAGGATTGCTTTCACGAGTCAGACCCTTTGATGACAGAGATTCCGGTATCCATGCTTACGTGAGTCGAGCAATAATGGTAGCTAATGCGTGAGGCGAAAGAAACCGTTGATATAGCTCGTGCAGGGCACGTCTTCTTTCTTCAGGAGAATCCCGGAATTTGTGTGATGTACAATTTCGAAATCGCGGCCCCCGATGCGCCCTGCAGCGTGTAAGAGCAGAAGCAAGGTCTTTCTTGAGTCCACATACGCTCTCCTCCACTGATTGGTTCGGAAACCTTGGATAATTGAGAGCGTCTCTTCATCCTCTCGAATGGCAATAGGGCTCGGTTGGTAGTGTGAGAAATCCAAGCTTCCGATAACGACAACATCAGGAGCGATCTTCTCTGCAAGCCAATCTGCCAATTGTATCACTTGGGCGCTGTCTGCATCGGGACGTACTATAATTGGCACGATGCGAGTACCGGGAAAGAACCCGGGGAGAAACGGAACAAGAGCTCCGATGGAATGCTCGTCGTAGAATGCATCCTCATTGATTTCTGCAAGATTGCGTCGAGCTAGCGCCTGCACGACCTCAAGATCGGGCTCAACAATCCCAAACGGGGTCTTCCAGGTAAGCGCCGAAATCGCAACTGGCGCTGTTCCACGCGAACGATGGTTAGGTCCGACGAGGACGATCGTCGTCGGCCTTGTTTCCAAGCTCAGCCGTTCAAAATACGCGCTAATGAGATCCTTGACAAGCAAATGATGGGTGACTATTCCAAGCGAGATCCTCCCTCCCTTTCCCTGGCGAGCTGGCCGATGGCTCCCGCGTGCGTGCCGAATTGCCTCCCCATAGAAGAGAGTATCTTCGCTGAAAGTTGAGTATTGACACGGTAGGTAGTGCACGCTATTCGTCTCCCCCCGATTCACAACTGAATAGGCAAGAACGAATGCCACACTCACGACGAATGCACCCACCAGCGCTACTTTGATGACGGGCGAAGCTGGCGAACCCATGCCGGTTCTTCCTTGGCTATTTCCGGATTCTCCTTGCGATAGATGTTCCCTTTCCACTCCTCATCCGTGAGGCGTTGATCCACTGGCTGAACGAATTCGTAATACGTGAACGTGAAGCCCACACAGATGCGACTGCCGCCCGGTTTATCCTTCACAGCGACATACATGCGCTGAGGTACTCCTATCCCCACCTCGAGGACCCTTCTCGAGAAAGTATCTGTATGTACATCTGAGATAATCGCCATTTGCTTGTATTTCTCTTCAATCCTGTCCCCTGCTGTCTCGGGAATGACAACACCAGCGATATCATGAGAGAAGTGAAGAAGCATCTCGTACTCGTCTTCAGTTATGTCCAGGTTCAGCAGCTCCTTTCGAACGATTTCCCGCAACTTCATGAGTCGGTCAAGATAGAGGCTGAATTTCCGGCGGTACTCATCGGAAAGCAAGCGGTGGTCCGAGAGGGTTGCAGCCGTCTGATGGACAAGGGAAACAAACCGGTTGAAAAACTCGAGATCGGGCTCGACATAGCTCTTGGGTTGCGGGGGAGGAGGCGGGATTTCTTCATCTTCATCTCCCCCTCCCATTTCCGCATACGATTGTTTCGAATAGAGGATCGTATCATGGCGAAGCTCGGACCAGGAGGCCAGGGCGGTGAGAAGGCTCTTGGCCACCCAAGATTCTCCCCGCATGAAGAAGGGATAGCGCCGGTCCTTGGGTGAAAGTACTGCCCGAAGGCAATGCAGCCAGCTCCAGTAGACCGACTGCGTCCAGGTCTTGTCGGGCAGACTCGTGAATTCTCCCCTCAGCGAATCGAGTCCAGCTTTGTAGCCCGGAATGCTGAAGTCGTCAGCGAGGAGTCTCTCCGCAAAAGGGGAACCGAGGATTGTCATGAGATCCGCCGGCTTGGGCCTGTTTCGAGGCTGGATATCTGAACCGACACGCGGCGATGTCAGCCGTGTGAAAATGTACGCATCAGGGATGAATCGCTGGCCTAGGAATCGGAATTCTATTGCCGCCTGACGGGGGGTTCTACTCCCTCTCATTGCCTTGTCTGCGATTCGTGCATGGCTGAGCTCAAGGGCCCGGCCGATGAATGTGCCGAGCTTGTCGCGTTGCGTCATTGGTGTCGTCGGCATATCATCTCCGAATATCTCTCTCCCCACACGGACATATTCGACGGGTCCCAGATCGTCGGGAGCCCCAATGAGCACTTCGATCGGCTCGGCGAGGCTTCTCCATTGATTTCTTACGCGAGGATCTGACCACACTTTGGTGATGACCAGGGCCGCCAGTGTAAGGCGGTCGTTGTGCAACGGAAATGAAGATCTTCCGAACCACATCATGGCCCTGAAATAGCGTGAAAGCCTGTCGGACCTGGTGTAGTGACCTCTCGGTTTGAACTGCGTGAAGTCCTGTTTCTCGCCGAGGATCACCGAAGTTGACGTCGCGGACGCTGACTCGATTTGGGCAACTTCTTGGGCCACACGTGGAGCGATGGCTGTGTCAGGCACAAATGTGGAGTCGAGGAGTTTCTGTGCGACGGAGAAGAATGCCAGCGATTGCTCAAACGCCTGACGCACCTCAGCCGAGGTCTCTCGTTTCCATTCTTCCCGGAGTCCGTTGGTCATTGCTGCGACGAGATTCTGGAGTCGAAAGAAGAATTTTCCTTCTTCGACATCTTGCAGCATTCTGTCGAAGGCCACGTGATACACATGGAGGAGGAAATCCGAACTTATGAAGACGGGAACGGTGCTGTAATTCAGGTCATACTCCCCTGTGTAGAGATCATTATAGAGGTCGATCATATCGTCGTACGCGATATAGTTCAGTGGATCCGTTTCCTCGAGGAAGAATCCGTCACGCAGGAGTGACTCCCGTTCGTCACCTGTGAAAGCCCTCTTCGTTGAGGGGTTGAAGTAATTCCACCAGACTGACTCTCGGACGTCATTTTCCGTCGGATCGTACTCAGGGGGCCACTCTGCAAGGTCGACCTGGATCGGTGATGCGGCCATCGCGTTCCAGGAGACAGGGCTGTATTCCGAGCCTTCCAGCTTTTCGAATTCGCTGGCGTAATACGCCTCCATTTCAGCGCGGGCGGCCTGGAGAGAATCTACCCCTGAATCGGTTTTGCCGGCCTCTATTGGGGTCTTCTGAGTCACCACCCAATATCCAACCGCAACGATAATCAGGATGAGAGAAACCACGATGATGGAAACGAGTGTCATTCGGGTGATCATCTGTAGGCCCTTAATTTCGATTTTGGAGAACTATTGCGGTTCCCAACGAATTCGGCGCAGTGTAACGAGCCGGTTCGTGTAACAACGCGGCCGCGCACACGATTTGAGCGCGATGCGATTTGCGTCAGCCGACCCCAAGGGCGACTTCCGAGCGGGAAGGCGAACTATGAGTTCCGCTTTGCACCATGCCCGACTGCCATATTAGAGTGCAATGCCAATGAAAACGACCAATGGTGGATAGTCCGCCAAGTCCATAACTCGCGACTTGGGCAGACTTCCACCCATGCTGCGGCCATTACGTCCCGGCACCCACACAGAGCGAACGCCCATGAGCAGGTCAAGGGAAGCCGTGGGACTAATCGCGACCAGAATGCCTGCACTGGGACAGAAGGCCACCGGTAAGGTGATAGGTGATAGAAACAGCCCCAATTCTGGACCGACCTTCAAATGATCGCCAACGCACAGCAAATATGTCCCCGAGACACCGACCAGGGGAATGGTGATGACACCGATCTCGGCCCGCAGCACACCCTCAG
>JADLEA010000237.1 GCA_020846365.1 Bacteroidota bacterium | reverse complement strand
TCTCTGGTTGTTTCCCGAGGGGGAGTTGCGGACCGGCGTCAGCAGAACGCATCTGCGATGGTGGGGTGAATCTCCGGACGGATTGATCCGGGGCTACCTTTTCTCGTTCAAGATCGTCACGGAGAATATCACCACGCTTCCGTCGCCTGACACCCTGCGTTATGCGTGGGTGACCCGCAATGATTCGACCTTTCTCTTTCCCCTGGACACGCTGTTCAGGCGGTTTGCGGTCGTGGTACGAGCGGTGGACCAGGATTTTGCCGGGCTCCCGGAGCACAGCATTGTCCGGATGCTGCCGTTTCCGTACTGGGATAAAGACGATAACGGTCTCTTTGGCGGAGCTGACGAGCGCTTAGATGCACTGACGGGTGCGGTCGACCCGGTAGGGGCCGTTCAGACTTTTCCCATCCGTAATACGCCGCCCACGATCGGCTTTCTACCCAATCCCAGGGATGCCTCAGTGGCGCAGCGGTTGCCCGACACGAGTTTTACCGTCGTCACGATCGGCTTCAAGGGAGCGGATGCGGACGGGGACATCACGCTTTCGTCCTACCGGATTGCACTCAACGATACCGGAGCGACGGCACAATGGATTACGGTGGCATTGCGCGACACCATCGTGACGCTGGTCGTGCCCCGTGCTCGCAGCGATGCGGCAGGCGACGCACCGGGCACACCTGTGACGGCGGACGTGTACAGCGGATCATTCCTTGGCCGCCGGCTCATCGGGCAGCTGCCAAACCTGCGGATGAATGATGAGAACACGGTGTATGTGCAGGCGAAGGATGTTGCGGGGGAGTACAGCGTCCCGGCGCGACTGCCTTCGGGGACCGATCGCTGGCGCGTGCTCAAGCCCACCGCGAAGATCCTGCTCGTGAGCGACTACGCCACCCTGGACGCCGCTCAACTTGCGCGGACGACGTATGGAGAGGCACTCGCCTCCGTGCCCGGCGGCCAGTTCGCACGCGTGGATGTACTGAACATCGCCCTGGGCATTAGCGCCGCGGAGAAGGAATCGGGTGTCTACGGACGCCTGGTGCCGCAATTCGCGGACCCCGCACTCATACAAACGTTTTTGTTGTACGACTATGTGCTCTGGTATACCGATCAGATTCCGAGTCTGGGCGTGGCACAGCTGACCATCTTCCCGTATCTTCAGAACGGAGGGAGGGTGATCTTTTCGACGATGTTCCTGAACACAACAGATCCGCGTGGTGCGTTGAGGGATTTTGCGCCGATAGACAGCGTAAGCAGCGTTGACCTCTCTCCGACGCATCCGCTCCCGGCGGCGGGGGATTCCAGGATTCCGGCGAACTACGTCGTATTTGCCGACAGCGGCGATCCGGCACATATCTATCCCCGGCTTGCCTTCAATGCATCGCCGGTGAATCACTCGGTGTTCATGCGGCCGGTCTACCGGCGTTCGGATGCGCGGTACATCTATCGTTTGCAGGCGGACATGCGTTCGCCGCAACGGTATCTGGGTTCACCGAACATCGCAGTCATCGACGGTCAGAACACCATCATCTTTGTGGGACTCCCTCTGCACCTTCTCAACAACACGGTGGAGGGGAACCCCCGCGGTTTGGGCGCTTTCTTTGAGATGGCGCTCACGCAGTTCAATCCGATGCAAAAAGTGAACAGGGCGCGATTCTAGTTCGTCCGTGGCAGAGTGGAATCATTCTCATGCTAAGGCGCGTACAACCAGGACTTCTTCTTGTGCTCGGAGCAGCATTGCTCCTGGCACCTCTGCACGCGCATGCCCAGACCACGGGCCGGATCGCGGGCACTGTGGTGGAAGCCAAAACCGGAGAGGGGTTGCCCGGCGCCAATGTGGTTGTCAAGGGGACATACTACGGCGGCACAAGCGACATAGAGGGCAACGTCCGCATCGAGCGGGTCAATCCCGGCACGTACACGCTGGAGGTGTCCTTGCTGGGGTACAAGCTGGTGCGGTTCACGGATGTGAAGGTGGAAGCCGGACAAACCACCACCATCAACGCGAAACTGGAGGAGACGGTCCTCACCCTGGATCAGGATGTGGTCGTGATCGGAGAGAAACCCCTCTTTGACATTGAAGAGACAGCCAGCCGCCGCAATGTGCAGCAGGCGGACATTCAGGCCGCTGCGGTGCAGAATGTGCAGTCGGTAGTGGCGATGCAACCCGGTGTGGTGATGGCCGACAATGAGATTCACATCAGAGGGGGGCGGACGCACGAAAACGCGTATCTGCTGGACGGCATATCGGTCCAGGATCCCATGGCCGGTTCGGGATTCGGCCTCCAGTTGAGTCCCTCCTCGATTCAGGAAGTGGAAGTCATCACCGGGGGGTACAATGCGGAGTACGGTCAGGCGACGTCGGGCATCGTCAACATCACGACCCGAGAAGGATCGGACCGGTATAGCGGTTCCATAGGATATCGAACGGACCATTTCGGATTCAACAAGGAGAGCAGGTCGAACTGGAACACGGACATCCTGGACGCCACGCTCAGCGGTCCAGAGCCCTTGACCACGTATCTTCTGCCGGCCGTCGGCGTGGAGATACCCGGAACCCTGAGCTTCTTTGGCTCTGTCTATGCAAACCTCACCGACGGTTTCACGCGCTGGGTGGAGACGGTGGGCGGTGATTACCGGCCCGGCGGATGGGAAGTCAGAGCTCCGGAAGCACTGTACTCATCGATTGCAGGCGGACAGCGATGGGCTCCGCGACGATCCAACAATTACTCCTGGCTCACCAAGTTCACGTGGAAGCCCGATCCGACGATGAAGCTGTCCTACGGCTACAACCAGTCCGTGGTGATTGACCAGAACACGCAGGCGATCCAGGCAACGCTCGAGTACGTAGAGCCGAATCCGGGATACCAGTACCTGTTCCAGTACATACCGGACAGCGCGCAGACCTTCACGCAGGTCAATATCCAGCATTCCTTTGCATGGACACACACCCTCAGCAAGCAGACCTTCTATGAGGTCAAGCTCAGCCGCTACACCGCACATATCCGCGGCGATGCAAACGGGAAGTCGTTCAGCGAGTATCTTGAGCCGCAGGACATCGTGACGTTTCCCATCACGTACTACAACCTCGGCAGGGACACCGTGGGCGTCGTTCCGGGAGACGGGTTCTATGATGTTGGTTCACCGACCTCCTGGCGCGATCATTTCCTTACGGAGTATACTCTGAAGGGGGATCTGACGAACTTCTTTTCCGAGAAGAACAAGTTTAAGACCGGGTTTGAGATGCGGTTCCAGGATATGCAGATGGTGGATATTTACCGGCCGTGGGTGAAGCCGCTCGGTTTTGATCATGACGTGTACAGCGTTCAGCCGATGCAGGGGTCCTTCTATGCACAGGACAATATCACCCTGAGCGGCATGTTGTTGAACTTCGGCCTGCGGTTGGATTACTGGGCGCCCGGCAGATTCGTGGATGAAATTGCCGAAGACACCTCCTCTGCGCTGATCATCTCACAGGCCCTGCGCGAGGCGTACAAGGACAACACCCTGTCGCTCTTTGGTCGCCGCTTCAAGGCGCGGTTGAGCCCGCGGCTCGGCATCTCCCATCCGGTATCGGACAATCAGACCCTTTTCTTTTCGTACGGGCACTTTTCCAAGCTGCCCCGTCCGCAGTTCGTCTATGCTAAGTTGAACCAGACCGCCGTCCGATCTTCGCTGCCCGTGGGGAATCCGAACCTGAACCCTGAGACCACGGTGGCATATGAACTCGGTCTGCGGAATCAGCTCTCGGGCAGCGACGTCCTCACCATCACGGCGTTCTACAAGGACATCTTCGACTACATCACGGAAAAGACCGTTCTGCGGCTCAACGCCACGGGAGGGGCGCAATACTATTCGACGTATCTCAACTCGGACTATGGCCGCGTTCGCGGTATTGAGGTCGAGTACAAGACCAGGTTCGGCAATTGGTTCCGGGGGGGCGTGGCCGGATCGTATTCCATCGCCACGGGAAAGAGCTCCACGCCGAACGAAAACGTGGTCCGGATCCAGCAGGGAGAGCCCGAGAATATCCGGGAGAATTATCTGATCTGGGACCGCCCCGTCCAGGTATCCGTCACTCTGAACTTTACCGTGCCAAAGGATCAGCCGCTCTTTGACGCTGCGCCGGGGATACTGGACAACTGGAATGCTTTTGTGCGGCTCTTTTACCAGTCGGGCAAGCGTTACACCCCTCAGCTGTACACCGGCACCGATCCCGGCACCAACCGGCCTCAGTACATTGCGGACCTGGACAATATCAACGGCAAGACGGGCGATCCATGGTTCTATATTGATATAAACCTGGAGAAGATTATTGAGCTGGGGTTTGGGAAGCTTGTGGCGAGCCTTGAGATTCAGAACGTATTGAACACGCAGAATTCACAGATCGTGAATCCCGTGACGGGACGCGCGTATGAATATGGTGATGCGACGCCTACGGGATACAACGATCCGCTCTATCCGCAACTTACCGGGAGCGTGTCTCCGTTTCCGTACAACCCGGCACGGTACCTGAATCCCCGCACCTTCAGGGGGAGTCTCTCGTTCAGATTCTGACGCATGAACCGAAGGTCGCACATAACCATGCAGGAGGGCCTACATTCCACGGGCAGTGATGTCCGCAGAGGCGTTCGGCTATTCTTCTCTGTGATGGTAGTGTCGTGCTGCCTGGCCGGACAACCTGCCGTGGCGCAACTCGTTCCAAACCTGGGCGGACAACGCGCCGGGATTTCGGCGTTTCAGTTTCTCAAGATTGGCGTGGGAGCACGTGGCGTGGCGATGGGGGAGGCCTTTGTCGCTGTCGCTGACGATGCCTCAAGCCTGTTCTGGAATCCTGCGGGACTCGCGCAGACAAAGGAAAACCAGGTTTTCGTCGCCCACACAGAGTACGTCGCGGAGATCAAGCACGAGTTTGTGGGGGCCACGTATCACTTTTCGGATGTCGACGCGGTGGGGCTTTCCGTGACGTCCCTGCACATGCAGGACATGGAGATCACCACCGAGACGCAACCTCTCGGCACAGGGAGGCATTTCAGTTTCGGGGACGTTGGCGTCGGGGTGACCTACGCGAGGAAAATGACCGATCAGTTTAGTTTCGGGGCGACGGTGCGCTATGTTGAAGAGACTCTGGACATGTTGAAGATGAGGTCCGTGATGGTGGACCTCGGAACCTACTATTGGACGGGGCTCGGATCGGCGCGCTTTGCCGTGGCAATCAGCAACTTCGGGGCAGATGTGGCTCCCAAGGGGACGACAACATCCATTGAGGGAACGGAGACGAGTGAGTTTCAATCCTTCTCGTTGCCGACGTTGTTCAAGCTCGGATTCGCCATGGAACCGCTTCAGTCTGATGACCAACGGCTGACGACATCGATTCAGTTGAACCACCCGAACGACAACGCAGAGAATGTCCGCGTCGGGATCGAGTACGCATGGCAGAACACGTTCTTCGTCCGCGGCGGGATCAAGCGGACGATCGGACAGCGGTTTCTGGGAGAGGATGAGACTTCGGAAGAGAGCTTCATGCTGGGGGCAGGGTTCAGGGTCGCGACCAGCGTGAGCACCATCACCGCTGACTATGCGTATGCCGATTTCGGCCTGCTGGGCGCGCTGCACCGATTTTCCGTGACCTTTACCTACTGATGCGGAACCACCGGAACGACATACGACGAGTGATGTACGGGGTGCTGGCGGGAATCTTCCTCCTGTGGGGCGGGTGTGATTCTCCCATGGATCTCTCCACGCTGCCGCAACCTGCGGCTTCGCTCCTTGATACGGCGTATGTGGCCATCATGCCCCCGTTTGGCGGGTTCTCCGGACCCGAGGGCATGCTGCTGGGCAAAGATCAGTTGCTGTACGTTGCCGACACGCGCGCTGATCGGATCGTGATGCTCAACAGGGCGGGCAGCGTGCTCAGCGCGCGCGAAGTTCTCCGGCCAGTGGCCCTGGCACAGGACGGCAGGCTGGATCTTCTGGTAGGCGGATTGGTCGTGGCGGCCAACGGGGATTCGATCGGGGCGTTGTTCCGCATTCATCTTGCCTCGGCCAATCCCGACTCGGCCCACAGACTGGAGCTTGCCCGCATGGACACGATTTGGCGGGAGCCGGCGCATCCCGGTCGCAGATTCCCCGGCATCGCAGTCTTGAGCGACAATGGTTTTCTTGCCGTCAGGGACGGACCCGACAACGCCAGCCTGATAGATCCGGATGCACGGGTATTGCAGTTTGACAAGGACGACAGGTTCATAACGCCGCTTCCCGGGCTCGTGACGGGGACCGGCACCGGCATTGCCAACATCAACCATCCGACATCCATTGCCGCTTTTCCGGGCAGCAATGATTTCGTGCTTGTGCAATCTTCCGAAGGCGTTGCCTACGGCGCCCTGTGGATGGTCTATTCAAGCACCAATGATTTTCAGGGGTGGCTCCCCCGGTTTGATCCCGCGAACTTCAATGACCGGTCCGCGGATTTCATCCGTCCGAACCGGTATGTCTTCGCGAAGGCCGTCGCGGTGGATCCCTCGCGCCGTGATGTCTTTGTCGCCGATGCCGATCTGGACAGCATCTTCAAATTCAACAGCCGGGGGGTGATGCGCGGGGAGTCCTTCGGCAGGGTGCGGTCAGAGGGTTTGATGCGTCGCCCATCGGGACTTGCGTTCTTCGACAAAGTTCTCTACGTGCTTGATCAGGAACAGGGGATGATTCTCCGGTACCGGCTAAGCACTGATGTGCCGAGGTAGACCCTTGTCACGCCACTCCGGAAAAGCGGGAAGTGTCCGGGCGGTGCCTCGCCGGATGATGACGATGGCGGCGCTGGCAGCCCTGTGCATCCAGAATCTCTTCTGCGCAGACACCTCCTTTGTGGTTCACCCCCGATTCGGTCCTCCGTTTTCCGCGCAGCGCGGACTCCTCCAGCAACAGACGCTACAGCGCCCCAAGATCGGTCTCGTGCTGAGCGGCGGCGGAGCTCGCGGGGCTGCCCAGATCGGCGTCTTGCGGGCACTGGAGAGGCATCATATCCCCATCGACTTCATCGCCGCGACGAGCATGGGTGCAATCGTCGGTGGGCTCTACGCTGCCGGGTACACGACGGATGAACTTGAGAGTCTTGCGGTAACGACCGATTGGGATGAGGTGCTTTCCCTGGGAGATGAGGTTCAACGGTCCCAGCTCTTTGTCGATCAGAAGATGTTCGATGACCGGAGCTTCATCGCCATCCGGTTTGAAGGCTTGCAGCCGGTGCTCCCTTCCGCCGTATCCACGGGCCAGCGACTCACAGAATTCCTCAGCGCGCAAATCCTGCAGGCCCTCTACTACCCGTTCCCCGATTTTGATCATCTGAAGATCCCCTTCCGTGCCATGGCGACAGACCTTGTGTCAGGGAGGCGGATCGTCTTGAAGGATGGATCCTTCGCCGAAGCCCTGCGCGCAAGCGCCACGGTTCCGCTCCTGTTCAATCCGATCGAAAAGGACGGCATGCAGCTTGTGGACGGGGGGTTGGTCGCCAATATTCCCGTTGACATCGCACGTGCAGCCGGTTGCGATCTGGTTATCGTCGTCAACTCCGCGAGCGGACTTCGCCACGCGGATGAGATGAACGCTCCGTGGCAGACAGCTGACCAGATCATGGGCATCATGATGGAGAAGGTCAATGAACGCCAGATGAAGGACGGTGATATCATCATCACGCCGAACATCGGACGGCACCTTTCCTCGGCGTTCTCGGGACTTGACTCGCTCATCCGAATCGGGGACGAGTCTGCCGAGCGGCACGTGAGCGATATCCTGGCTCTTCTGGACCGGCGCGCGGACAGTCTGGCCGCCGTTGCGGGCGGGGTGATTCTTCCTGCTCCGGTCATCTTTGAGCGCGCGGACAACGAGATTCCGGATTCCCTGTGGGACTCGCTTACCCGGCCGATTGCAGTGGGCCCGGTGCCGCTTCTGGATCTGGAGCAGTGCCTGGGCGAGGTGTACAGCACCGGCAACTACGACAGCGTATGGGCTGATGTCACAACATCTCCGGAGGGGTCGCGGTTGCGCGTTCATGCGCAGAGCAACCCGACACTCTTCCGGGTGGCGTTTGCAGGCAACACCCTTGTTCCCTCGCCGGAATTGCGGTTGGTGTTTGAACCGCTCATGGGCAAGGTGTTGAACCATCGCGCGACGACCCTTGCCATGGAGCGCCTTCTCCGCCTCTACCGGAAGCGCGGCTTCTCGCTGGCGCATGTCGATTCGATGGAGTTCGATGCACGCTCAGGCTCGCTATCAATCCTCCTGGATGAAGGAATCGTCGATGCGATCGAGGTTCAAGGAGGCGTGCGCACGCAGGACGCGTTTGTCCTGCAGGATTTTCCCGTGGCGTCGGGCGAGGTCTTCCAGCTGGATCTGGCGCGCAAGGGGATTGCGCAGATCAGCGGCACATCACTGTTCGAATATGTGTATCTGGAAATCACCTCTCCGATGGACCGGATCGTGCTCACGATACGGATCAAAGAACGCCCCTCGCAACTCGTGCGCCTGGGGTTACGGGCGGATGATGAGCGGCACCTTCAGGGCTCACTGGACGTCCGGGATGAGAACTTCCGCGGCACGGGGATGCAACTGGGTTTCACGGTCATGGGCGGACAGCGCAACGGGAACATCCAGCTCGAATTCAGCACACAGCGTTTGTTCGATACATACCTGACATTGGGCATCAGCGCGTTCCACCGGTCGTATGACTCCTACGTGTACGCTAACCGCCCCCTGTCGCATCCCAACCGCTGGGAACGCGAGAGCATCGGCGAATACCGGGACATTCGTTACGGATTCAGCCTGTCGTTCGGGAGCTTGCTGGAACGGCTGGGGAATGCGACGGCCGAGTTGATCGTGCAGAATGTCCGGTTGGTGAATCTTGACAACGCGCCGCAGGTCGAGGAACGATACCGCCTGGCGATGGTCCGGTTCGCAAGCCTCGTTGACACGAAAAACGCATATCCGTTTCCCACGTCTGGCGTGGGATTCCGGATGTCGTATGAGTTCTCCCTGGAGAGTCTGGGCAGTGACGTGGGATTCAATGCGCTGCAGGTGATGTACGAGATTTATTCAAGTCTTGGAGGACACTTCACCTTTCATCCGAAGTTCTCCATCGGCCTGGCAGACAAGACCATGCCGCTTGCGCAGCAGTATCGGATGGGAGGGAGGGAATCGTTCTACGGGCTCCGGGAAGACGATCGGCGGGGGAGGCAGATGCTGCTCGCGAATCTGGAGTTGCGGTACCAGTTACCGATCCGGTGGGCCTTTGACACCTATCTCCGGGCACGGTACGACTTCGGCACCATCTCTGCAGTTCCGGAGGAAATCAAGTTCAGTTCGTTGCTGCACGGTGTGGGACTCGAACTTGCCATGGCGACGCCGATCGGTCCGGCGGTGTTGGGTATGGGAAAGGCATTCTACGTAAGCCCCAGCCTGCCGGATCAGCCGTTGCAGCAGGGACCATTCATGGCGTATTTCATGATCGGCTATCAATTGTAAAGCGGGATGAGAATGCGTATATTAGCCGCGGTGTCAGGGGGGAGCATCGGCGGGCCGTATTTGGACAATCAGGAAGGCATATGACGACGAAAGCACCTTCACCGGTAAAAGCCGGTGCGGAAGATTCACTTGAGCGCATAGCATACGGAAGCGTGGCAGGGATTCCCGTTGTGGAACCGCACGATCTCG
>JADLEA010000236.1 GCA_020846365.1 Bacteroidota bacterium | reverse complement strand
TGTTTCCGCTGGGAGGTCAGAAGCAGACCCCCAACGAGGCCGATGCACAGGAATCCGATCGAGTATTTGTTCAGCAACCCGAATCCTACCACAATTCCGAAAGCAATCCACAGGCGCGGCGAGCCACCCGTCAAGATTTTGATGACGATGTATCCGGCGAGCGCCCAGAAGAGTATATCGAAGGCATTCATCGAGAAATACCGGCCATGTCCCAGCAACACGTGGGCGGCGGCGACAGAGAGTGCAGCCAATCCCTGTGCGAACCGCCCGCCACCCAACTGACGGCACATGAGAGCAGTAAGGAGCACGACGCCCACACCCGCGAGCGAAGGGAGAAACCGTATAGCCTGCAGAGAATCTCCCAGAATCGATCGGCTGAATGCAAGAATCACCGCAGACAACGGCGGCGCATCGACGTAGCCGAAAGCAAGCCGATCACTGCACGCGATGTAGTACAACTCGTCTCTGAAATAGCCATAGTTGCCGTGAAAAGCAACCTGCACGATGAATTGCAGCGCAGCAATAAGCACCGGGATGGTGAGATCGCTGGAGAGGATCGACTTGTGGATTTGCCGGTGATCGTCTATGTTCGTGTCGATTGGTGTCATGGTGTCGACCTTAGCGAGCGATATGAAGCTTCTCGGGGTTGAATGCGATTGTCGATCTCTTACATGTGCACGCGCGGGCGTAGTCCACAAACGTCTTGTATGGCTCTCCCGTGCAGGCCTCTGACAGAATACTCTGTGCGCACGCAATCTGTTCGTCGATGAATCCGGTGTCCAGGGGATCGCCATGGCCGGGGAGCAGAACGGTGAATTCCCCTGATCGTTTTTTCAGGCGCTGAAGGGTCTGGAGATACTGTTCAAGAGGCGTGCACTCCTCGAGGAAGAGCCATGCGACCGTGTTGTTGTTGTCCCCCGTGAAGAGCAGACCGTTGGCTGAGTCCAGCAAACACACGCTCCCACGCGTGTGGCCCGGGGTTTCAATCACCTCGAGTCTTCTTCCCCCAAGGTTGAACTCAAACCCTTCCCGTATCGGCAGAAGGACGGGGATCGCGACGCTGTCCGGAGGCTCAAACAGCAAAGCGGTAAGTTCCGGCGACTCCTGTTGAATCCGTTCGATCGCATCGCGGTGCACCTGAGCACTGCAGAACGCAGTTATGGCTTCGAACTCTGCCGGGTGCGCGTATACTTCCGGAAACTGAAAGTCGCCTCCGCAATGGTCCGGATGGCCGTGCGTGTTCACCACAATCACCGGCAGTGCCGTCAGAGAACGGACGCAAGCGTAGAGGTCGGCCACGCCTGTGCCGGCATCGATCAGAAGGGCGGCATCGTTCCCTTCCACCAGGTACATGTTGTCCCCGCCGTGATCGTCAATGCGCCATACCCTGTCCGCTACTTTGTGAACCGAGAACCACGATGGTGTTTGTTCAGCCGTGGTATCCTGGGGCTCCTGCGTCTTGTGACCTGGCACGGCGCATTCGCTCCGGACATACGCCGACTGCTGGAGCAGCATCAGTGAGAGCAGCGTTGTGCCGCCGCGAATCATGAACCCGCGCATTCTTCTACACGCAAGAACAAACATGGGAATACCCGGCTTTGTGTGGAATGTGCCCGTTGAGCCAATGAGTACTGGTGTGAAAGGGAGTCCGGTTCTGGGCATCTCCGCATGGACCCGTAATCACAGTGCTATCTGCACTCCGGCAGACAGCGTGAGGCTTCGCTTGAGACCATCGATGTTGACTTTTCGTTCAAGGACCGGCACGGCGATCGAGCCGCGAAGAGTGATCCTCTCGGAAACGGGAAACCGTATTGTCCCAAGCAGATTGATTTGAAACTGATCACTTTCAGGGACCTCGATGAACGTCTCGTTCCCTGGAGTGCGGGCATCCAGCACGCTGGAACGCTGGAGCCGCTTGATGCCGAGGACCTCCAATCCAACGGCAAGAGTATCAATCCGGGTCTGGAACCCGACCCGGGCGAGCAGATCATCTCCCCGCTTCAGACGGGTCACCGCATTATCGCTCCTCCCGCGTGACAGTTGATAGCCGATCGCAAAAGTCCATGGATCAGTTTCATACGATACGCCAAGCAGCAGATCGTTCGTACCCAATCCCGGCTGGTAGGCCTGGGGCAGATTGGCGACGTTGGACTTCCCCGTAGCGACCCTCGTTCCCACCTGGGCGAAGAGTATTCCGGCCGGGGAGTCCAGCACTCTCTGACTCCACAGTGCTGTAATGTCGCCCACGCCGTTCACGGCGCCGCCTGGACCGCTTATGCGTACCCAGGGCACATGGATCGAGATGGTGGCGCTGGAAGAAAGCGAGACGCTCCCTTCGACCTCGACAGAGTGCACCGTGAGATTGTCCGGGTTGCCGCTGCTGCCGAAGACGTAACGGGCACCAAGGATATGCGAGGGTTGGTTCCCGCCGGAGCCGATGGCGCAAACGCCCGCGTCGGAGCATTGCGCGACCAAGGGTTCGGTCAGGAGCAAAGACACTGCGATGAAGGCCACCACTCTCCTCATAGAGTCTCCCTTCTTGTGAGTCGATCCAACAATCTCTTTACGGGCTACGAAGTGTGAAGATGCACCTTTCGTCGTCCGGGTACTCGATCCGCAGATCCCACCCAGCGCTCCGGGCACGATCCTTCCAAATCGTTTCAAAAATCTGAAGATACTCTGCGGACGGGATCTGGCCCTTGAGATGGGCAGCACGTCGATACAGTTGAAAGTAGATTGGTCTGATGGTCACGCGAGCCAGGCTGTCACTGAGCTGTTCCAGCACGACTTCATTCCCTCTGAGATTGGACTGCTCCCAACACAGATAGAGAACAAAGGCCCGTTGAGGTCGTACGAATGGCACCCACGTCTTCGCTTCCAGGAAGTACCCTTGCCCGTCTCTCAGGAGGTTCAGCACAACATCATTCTCTTTATCTTTGCTCAACACACCGTACAGGTACACGATAAACGACCAGTATTTCTCTTCGCGGATCCATGCTTTCCGGCTCTCAGCCAGATCTGGGAACGACGAGACAGGAAGGCGGGTCAGCGTGTCAAGACGGATGAATATATTCTCCAGGTGCGCAAAGTACCAGGTCTCCGCCTCGTTCAGAAGCGTGAAGCAAAACACCGATGTATCGGCGCCATCGGTAAACGGAACAATGAAGTGCACATAGTCGCCTACCTGATGTGCTTCCGGCGGTCTCTGCCATTGCTCCGCGGGGATCTCCCGACGTAACACCGCGAGAAAACCGAGCAAGGGTTCTGCAAGCGACGGATGATGGGGACGCAATCTGTCTGCGGTGATTTCGCCGCGGAGCAGCGACGCGGTGAACTGCTGCCAGAGTGAATCTACTTCCTGTGCATGTGATACGGGGGAAAGAACCACCACCCACAGCATCGCAAGAAGGAAGACGGACAGAATCGCGCGCATACCCTTAGCTTCCTCCCTCGTGAATCAACAACTCTCTGATGCGCCGATGCTTTTCCTCTCGAGACTTGCCCGTGAGATCGAATACATCTTCTGACGCGTCTGAACGATCCACCAAGGAACCAATACCCAGCCCCGCTGCCGTGCCGAGCAGCATCGCGCCGCCGAGTTTCAGGCCATAGATCGCTTCTCTCGAGATCGGTTCTTCCATTCCAGATGTCCC
>JADLEA010000235.1 GCA_020846365.1 Bacteroidota bacterium | reverse complement strand
ACCGTCATCAACAACGTCAACGCAAACCCCCTGATACTGACTCCTGCGTATCTCGAGAAAATCGAAGCGCTGGCTTCGGTGTTCCGCCCGTTTGGCATCCGCGTGTATCTCTCTGTAAATTTCTCGTCTCCGATTCAGGCACGGTTTGAGCAGGAAGGGAATAGAAGGGGAGGCATAGGCGACCTGCCAACGTCCGACCCGCTGGATGCGGACGTACGCAGGTGGTGGAGGGAGAAGGCGGATGAGATCTACCGCGCCATCCCTGATTTCGGCGGTTTCCTGGTGAAGGCAAGTTCTGAAGGCATGCCCGGGCCGCAGGAGTACAAGAGGACTCATGCTGACGGTGCCAACATGCTTGCCGAAGCGCTCGCACCTCATGGCGGCATCGTCATGTGGCGTTCATTCGTCTATGATGCGGAAAGCGATCCCGACCGGGTCAAGCGTGCCTACAAGGAATTCGTTCCCCTTGACGGCAAGTTCCTCTCCAACGTATTCATCCAGGCCAAGAACGGGCCTCTGGATTTCCAGCCGCGTGAGCCGGTTCAACCCCTCTTCGGTGCAATGCCGAAGACCCCTCTCATGCTCGAACTTCAGATCACGCAGGAATACCTGGGGCATTCCACACACCTGGTCTATCTCGCGCCGATGTGGAAGGAGTACCTGCAGTTCGATCTCTACGCCAGGGGGCCCGGCTCGACGCTTGCCTCGGTCATTGACGGAACCCTCCGGGGGTACACAATGACGGGCATCGCAGGGGTCGCGAATGTCGGCAATGACCGTAACTGGTGCGGCCATCTGTTCGGACAGGCAAACTGGTATGCGTACGGACGGCTTGCCTGGGATCACACGTTGACCGCCGAGGTGATTGCCGGTGAATGGATCCGGATGACGCTGGGGAATACCCCTTCAGTGGTGAAGACGGTTCAGACGATGATGATGGGCTCGTGGGAGGCCTGCGTCAACTACATGACTCCGCTGGGCCTGCACCACATCATGCAGAAAGACTTCCACTACGGTCCGGGCCCCGATCACGATACGGGCCGTATGGACTGGAGGTCGACATACTATCATCGTGCGGATTCGACCGGAATCGGTTTCGATCGCAGCTCCTCTGGAAGCGATGCCGTCAGTCAGTACGCTTCCCCGCTCCGTGAACGGTTCGACTCTCCCGACACCTGTCCGGAAGAATACCTGCTCTGGTTCCACCATGTCGGGTGGGATCAGAAACTCAAGTCGGGAAGGACGCTCTGGGAGGAACTCTGCCGCAGGTACTATGCCGGCACCGCCTATGTGGATGAGATGCTCCGGCAATGGAAGGGGCTCAGGCGGCACATTGATCCAGAGACATTCACACACGTGAAGTCGCGGCTCATGACCCATCAGCGCGACGCGGCCATCTGGCGGGACACGTGTCTCCAGTACTTCCAGAAGTTCAGTCAAAGACCGGTTGCCAACGCGCAGATCCGGTCGACTGTGGACTAACCAGTTGTCATGCGCCGGAAACGAATGGGCCCGACGGGCTTACCAGCGGCCAATGCGTGGGCCCGCGGGTGGAGCGGCCGTGCAGGCCTGAGCGCGCATCCGGATGCGGCAGAACACACCATCACTCACACATCACCGGGAGCCCTTGCCATGAGCGCGCAGAGACACACGCACATCCTTCCTGCGATCATCATTGCCTTCTGTGCGATTACATGTTCTTCGGAGGACAAGGAGCCGGTGCTGAAGGAGGTCTTCAGCCAGCATTTTCTGATTGGTGCCGCGCTTTCGGACGACGTGGTGAAGAACGAACAGGGACAGGATGCGGCAATTGTCCTGCGGCACTGTAACACGATCACGGCCGAGAATGTGATGAAATGGGTACGCATACACCCGTCCTGGGACACGTACGTGTTTGAACCTGCCGATCGCTTCGTAGCATTTGGCCAACAGCACAATATGGTGATCATCGGACACACGCTGGTGTGGCATGACCAGACCGACAATGCTGCGTTTGTCGATGCGCAGGGGAAACTCCTCAACCGCGACGCGATGCTCGCGCGTCTGAAAGATCACATCTCAACCGTGGTTGGCCGCTACAAGGGAAAGGTGAAGGGGTGGGACGTAGTGAATGAAGCGTTGACCGATGAGGGGCCGCTGCGCACGTCGCTCTGGGTGCAAACCATAGGTGAAGACTTTGTGGCGAAGGCGTTCGAGTATGCCCACGAGGCAGATCCCGATGCAGAACTGTACTACAATGATTTTTCCCTGGACAAACCGGCAAAGAGGGATGCGGCTGTCCAACTGGTAAAAGATCTCCAGACGCGGGGACTCCGCATCGATGGCGTGGGTATCCAGGGACACTGGGGGATGGATTATCCCACAACCGAAAACCTGGAGGCCTTCATCACGGCAGTTGGCGCGTTGGGCGTCAAGGTCCTGGTGACCGAGATGGATGTGGATATTCTCCCGCCGGCGTGGGATTATCAGGGTGCCGACATCAATGCGCGGGCGGAACTCCGGGACGAACTCAATCCCTACCCCGGTGGACTACCGGACTCCATGCAAACCGTGCTGGCTAACAGGTATGCTGAACTGTTTTCGATCCTCGTCAAGCATTCAGCCATTGTGGACCGCGTGACCTTGTGGGGTGTCACGGACAGGACTTCCTGGCTGAATGACTGGCCGATCATCGGGCGAACGAGCTATCCCCTGTTGTTTGACAGGGAATACAAAGCGAAGCCGGCTTTCCGGGCAGTCGTGAACACGGCAACAGCAGGGAGGTGAGCTGCATGCGAAATCATGCATCGTGTGATTCAAAGCGCGCCAGGCCCTTGCTCCTGGTCGTGGCTGCAATGCTCCAGATGGCGGGTCCCCTGCAGGATCAGGCTGCCGGTCAATCTTATGTCGTCACGTCAGCGCAGCAGGACGCGTTTGCACTTGCTGCCGAAGGGCACGCGGCCCTCCTCCATGCCAGTTCACACGATTATCCCGGTGTCCTCCGCGTCCTCGGCCATCTGCAAAGGGATATCGCGCGTGTTACGAACTCGCTGCCGGGAGTCACCATCGCTGCGCTTCCCCCCTCGGCCGGCCTTCCCACCACGCGAGCAATCGTGCTCGTCGGAACCCTGGGCAGAAACCCGTGGATTGATTCGCTTGTGCGGCAAGGGCGGATCACCGTGCAGGATATAGCCGGCCAGCGGGAGTCGTTCCTTATTCAGGTTGTGGAGACCCCCTTCCCCGGTATTGAGAAGGCCCTGGTGATCGCAGGAAGTGACAAACGGGGGACGATCTACGGTATGTACGATCTTTCATCAAAAATCGGCGTGTCGCCGTGGTACTGGTGGGCGGATGTGCCTCCGAAGAAACAGCCGGAGCTGTTTGTGTTGCCTGGCCGCCATGCCCAGGGACCGCCCATGGTGAAATACAGGGGCATTTTCATCAATGATGAAGCTCCGGCTCTTTCGGGTTGGACGCATGAAAAGTTCGGCGGGTTCAATGTGAAGTTCTATGAGCACGTCTTCGAGCTCATCCTGCGGCTCCGGGGGAACTTCCTCTGGCCCGCCATGTGGGGGAACGCCTTCTACGATGACGATCCCCGGAACCCGGAACTCGCCGATGAATACGGCATCGTGATCGGTACCTCCCACCACGAACCGATGATGCGGGCGCATGATGAATGGCGGCGCTACGGTTCAGGCAGCTGGAACTACGCAAAGAACGACAGCGCTCTCAAGCAGTTCTGGCGCACGGGGATCCAGCGGATGGGCTCGAAGGAGAGCATTGTCACGCTGGGCATGCGAGGCGACGGAGATGAACCGATGTCGGCTGAGGCCGATATTGCACTGCTTGAAACCATTGTGCGGGATCAACGAAAGATCCTCGGCGAAGTGACGGGGAAAGAGATCACCGGGCTCCCGCAGGTCTGGGCGCTGTACAAGGAAGTGCAGGAATACTACGACAAGGGCATGCGGGTGCCCGACGATGTCACGCTCCTCCTGTGTGATGACAACTGGGGGAACATCCGGAAGCTTCCGAATCCCCACGACTCACCCCGTGCAGGTGGATACGGCATTTACTACCATTATGATTTTGTCGGGGGACCGCGGAATTATAAGTGGGTGAACACAAATCAGATTGCGCGTATCTGGGAACAGATGAGGTTGGCGTACGAGTACGGGGCACGGGAGATCTGGATCGTCAATGTCGGCGACATCAAACCCATGGAGTATCCGATCGAGTTTTTCCTCGACTATGCATGGAATCCCGAGTCATGGGATGCAAACCGGGTCTCAGACTACCCCCGGCTCTGGGCGGAGCGGCAGTTTGGGAGTGCACGCGCACGCGAGATCGGGGAAATTCTCACCCTCTATACGAAATACAACTCCCGCCGGAAACCGGAGCTGCTCTCTCCGAACACGTACAGCCTGGTGGATTATCGGGAGGCGGAGACTGTTGTCCGTGAATACGCAGCACTCGCCGCACGGGCCCGGAAGATCTACGAGTCGATCCCGGCCGCGGATAGAGATGCCTTCTACCAGCTCGTTCTGCATCCTGTGGAGGCCTGCGCCAACCTCAACGCGTTGCACGTTACCGTGGGTCTCAACCGGCTGTATGCTGTACAGGGGCGTGCATCAACGAACGCATTAGCGGCGAAGGTAGAATCGCTCTTCGTCAAGGATGCCGCAATCAGCGCCTATTACAACAAGACTCTGGCCGGCGGCAAGTGGAACCACATGATGGATCAAACCCACATCAGCTACACCGGTT
>JADLEA010000234.1 GCA_020846365.1 Bacteroidota bacterium | reverse complement strand
GCTCGATCGAGTCGCGCACGAGATTCGCTCGTTCCGGATTCTGAAGAAACCTCTACAGATTCCGAGGGAGACACGAGCCGAACGCGAGGACCGGAGGAGAGGCGACGCTACGGTTCTTTCGCGTCAGGATCGCGCAGGAACCGCGTTCTCCCCAGGGGGAGCCCCTCCGGGTCTACCCGAGCTCTGATCGTTTGCCTCCGGGCGTTTCCCTTGTTGCCGCCCGGGGTTCCGGAACCCCTCTCTCGACCGGGGGGTTCCGGTTGAAGTCGCGCAAAATCCCGCTCGATCGAAGGGCCTACGCGGGACGGCGGAACCTGCCGCTGGAACGGCGGGGTCTGGCCGGCTTTGCCCGTCTCCCCTGTCGGCTGTTCGCGGGGGAGGCGGGTCCCTTTTCGTGACGTGGATCACAGTTCGAGGAAAGCTCTTGACAAGGGGGAGGTCGCAGGGTATATTGACCCCGGAGTCCCCGAGACGTTCCAGCGTCCCGGGTCGCTCCGGTCGATATCCCGCTCGAACGTGAGTACATACGCGGGACACCCTGAAACGGTCGACTTAGGTCGACTCTCCGAGGTCAGATATCGGAACCCTCCCTGCGGAACACTACGCGGGAACTAAGGCAGAGGGAACGCGGGACGGAACGTCGCGAGACGTGCCCTCCCGAGTTCCGCTCACCGAAGACACAGAGACGAGCGGAGACAAACGACGAACGAGTCGGGGACGCATGAGCCCCGGGGAGTTCGACGGAACCTCCGAGGTCCGGGTCCCGATCACCTCAATCGGTTTCTCAACCCCTCGAAGTGCGTTTGGAAGGTTCTCCCGGGTTCGACTCCCGGTCGAGGGGCTACTATGTGCGAGGGAGTGACCCCGTCGTCGAGGGTGCTTCCGGAAGTCCGGACCCGAGACTCCCGGTCACGACGTCGAGCTTGTCGACGTCCTTTTGGAAGTCCATACCGACGACTGAGGCGTACGTCTTCACCGTCAGTTCGATCGATGAATGTCCGTGGAGTTTCGAGACTGTGAAGATATCGACCTTGCTCCGGAGAAGCCACGTCGCGAACGTCTTCCGGAGCGAGTGGAACTTGACGCCGCGGACACCCGCGTCGAGAGCCGCGGCATGGAATCGCCGCGAGACATACTCGGGAGAGAGGAGTCGTCCGAACAGGAACCCCTCCGGGGGTTCGAGAGTTTTCCGGGAGAGCCGTTCAAGGATGACGGGATGAATCGGGATCGACTGAATCTTGTTCGACTTCGTGTTGACGAGAGTGATCGTCCGGCTCGCGAGATTGACGTCGCGGTTGCGGAGCGAGATCAGGTTCGAGATTCGGATTCCCGTCATGACCGCGAACAGGTATATCTCTTTGAGCCGTTCGTTCTTTTCCGCTTCGTACACGCGGCGGAATTCGTCGGAGGAGAGGGCGCGGACCTGGGAGACGGGAACCTTCAGGAGATCGAGCGTCACGAACGCGTTGTCAGGAGGAAGGACTTTCTTTCGGGCCGCGAACGACCCGACGGCCTTCATCACTCGGAGGTCATGATTCACGCCGTTCGCTTTTCGACGATCGAGGAGCTTCCGCGTATACCTCGCGAGATCGATCTCCGTCAGAGTCGCGACGGGGACGTCCCCGAAGTGCCGGATGAGCGATCGAGAGACGGTTGTGTACGAGCGACGGGCGTCGATCGAGAGGTCGGGCTTGAGGTCTGCGACGAGATCGAACAGCTCTGAGATCGTCATGACAGGACTCCACGGGATTTTGTTTGAGGAGGTCATTGGACGATCTGTCAGTGAGAATTCTTACGAATCAGCTGCTCTACCAGCTGAGCTACGCCAGCCTGACGTAGTTTGAAATATATTGAATTCGTCCGCCAGAATCAACAATGCCGAACGGCGCATCCTCCTCCCGATTCCCCTTGCTCGCCCGGCATCGTAGCCCACCCATCGCGCCCTGCATCTGAGCTTTCGCACCAGCCCCACCTGCCCACCCCCCTACGCCTTCGGCGCGTCCCGCAACTCCAACGGCTTGGCGGTCACTTTATGCAGACGGAGGTTCAACATCTCCACAAACACTGAAAACGCCATCGCGAAGTAGATATACCCCTTCGGAATATGCTGATGCAACGCCTCCACCACCAGCGTCACGCCAATCAACAACAGGAAACTCAAGGCGAGCATCTTCACGGTCGGATGCCGGTGCACAAAATCCGATATTGATCCGGCCGACACCATCATCACCCCCACCGCAATCACAATCGCCGCAATCATCACTGCCACCTGGTTCGCCATCCCGACAGCCGTGATAACGGAATCCAACGAGAACACGATGTCAAGCAGCATGATCTGCACGATCACGCCGGCAAACGTCGATGCAGCACGGGCCTTTCCTCCGGTCCGTTCAGGCCCCTCAAGCTTGTCGTGGATTTCGTGCGTGCTCTTCGCAATCAGAAACAGCCCTCCCACAAGAAGGATCAAATCGCGGCCCGATACAGCCAGATCAAAGACCGTGAACCAGGGCTGCGTCAGACGCATGATCCACGAGATCGAGAGCAACAACAGGATGCGCGTGATCATCGCTCCCGCCAAACCAAGCATCCGCCCCCTGCGCTGCTCATGCGCGGGCAATTTCCCTGCCAGGATGGAGATGAAGATGATGTTGTCGATCCCCAGGACGATCTCCAACGCCGTCAGGGTTAACAACGCAATCCAGGTTTCAGGTAGAAAGAGCCAGTCCAAGGCGACTCCTTAGATGTGAATAGTGACGTCGTGGAACAAAAAACTGAAAGATAGTCTTCACGGGGTCACCAGCATCTGCCCGTGTTTAAGCAACATCTCGACCTTCGTGCGGACATTCTCCGCGAGCTTCATCGCCGGAAGCTGGCGCAAGGTGACGTCGATCCGCTTGTGCAACGCATCCATCTCCACTTGCGCTTTCTCCGGTTGCAGGGACATGCGGTTCCCGGTCTGCACGGCCGCCACAAGATCGCCGTACGACCATTCCTTCGGCCACTGACTGTTCAACAGATTCATGGCCATGCGGAGACGCCGCAATGCTCCCGGAACTCCATCAATTGAGGCCAGCACTCCGGCTGACGATGCATCTCCCAGCTTGAGGACGATCTCCATCTCTTCCGTCACCGGCACGCGGGGCGTGCGCACAATCACCGTCGCGTTCGCACCGTCATACCGCCACCCCGGCGTTCCGTCTTCCTCCACCCGCCCGAGAGCCCGACCTCCTACTTCCACACGCTCCGGCGGCATGGAATTCACAAAACGCAGCTCATACGATCGCTCATTCAGCATTCCGGGGTACCTGCCTTCCACAGGCCCGATGACAACCCCGACTTCCCCGTTGGGATCCTTCTGCATGCGCGCCGGAGTCCAGGCACCTTCGCCCTTTTTGTATGCAACCGAATTCCCCTGGTCCTCATATACCCTGACATTGCCTGCTTCCCCCGGGAAGACACTGAGAATGAGGGGATCTACCGGCTTCTCACCCGTATGCATCATGGCCGGTTGCATGGGTATGATAGCCCCCTGCTTCACAAACACCGGAATCTCATCGATGGTGTAGGACCGGCTGTATGCCTTTGGCCCGGTCAGACGCGCGCCGGTCTGCCATTCAGTCCATTCTCCCGGCGGAAGCCATACGTCCGCGGTCGCCAGCTGGTTCGAAGTGTCCACGGGCGCCACAACGGGAGCCACAATCATATCATCCCCGAAGCAGTACTGCCCGGTGTATGCGTAGGCCTCTTCCGCGTCCGGATAGTCGTAGTACATCGGATGGCAGAGTGAAACACCTGTTTCGTACGTTTTGCGCGCTTGTGTGTACAGGTACGGTATCAACGCGTAGCGGAGCCGGAAGGCGTCGCGCATGACGGTAAAGTACGCATCGGGATAGGCCCAGATACGGCGCTCCGCGTCGGGGTTCTTTGTTGTGTGCGTGCGCAGCATCGGACTGAACACACCGAACTGGATCCACCGCGTATACAATTCCGGCGACACAACTCCCGGCATGTGTCCGCCGATGTCATGACTCCAATATCCGAATCCCACGTTTGCCGCTGTGGCGGTAAAGTATGGCTGGAACGCAAGGGATTCCCACACCGAGAATGCATCTCCCGAGAAACCGATCTGATACCGGTGATTGCCCAACCCACCCCAGCGATGGAAGAGCAGCGGCCGGTTCTTCCCCCGCCGCTCCATATCCGTGAAGAACACGTAGTTCAGCCACCAGGTCGGAGTCACGCCGGTGATCTTGGTGGTCCCCCACTGCTGCCAGTCGAGCCACCAGAAATCCACTCCCAGCTCTTCGAGGGGATGGATGACGTGCTGAAGGTAGTTGTCGGCAAATTTACGGTCCACGATATCAAAGGGTACGTACTTCTTCGTCGCGGGATCGATCCCCATCGCCTGTGCCATGGCCTGATACTGCTGCTCGTGCGGTTGTATGCCCGATGCCGGATGGAGATTGAGGGTGGTCTTGAGTCCCTGATTCTCGCACCATCTCAGGAAGCCCCCAGGATCAGGGAAAGAGTTGCGGTCCCACGTGTAGCCGGTCCAACCCAGCCGCTGCCCCGCCTGATCCTTGACGTCCTTCTCCCACCGCATATCGAATGTCAGATGCCAGTCCATGTCCACCACCAGCACATCCAGCGGCACATGGTGAAGCCGGAACTCTCTGACCAGTTCTTTGAACTCTTCGTCGGTGTACGCCCAGTATCGCGACCACCACGTTCCGAATGCGAACCGCGGAGGCATCGGGATGCGACCCGCGATGTTCACAAAATCGCCGAGGAGACCCTTGTAGTCCCTGCCGTAGCCGAAGAAGTACCAATCCTGCCGTTCTCCTCCAGCACGCGGCATGACCCAGGGCCACTCGCCACCGTCGAAAAGCGGACGGTCCGAATCATCCACCAAAGTCCATCCCGTGCGGGACAGGAGTCCGGGCTCCAGATCGGTTGCGCCCTTCACCCCATCCAGAGTTCTGATGGTGCCACGGAGGTTCGTGCTGTCTTTGATCCCCGGACGCCACATCCGCGGGGCAAGCACGTCTTCAGGACCCATCGTGATGGAGAGGTTTTCCTCCGTGAACCGTCCGCTCGCCTCCCGGTATCGCAGCACGAGCGAATCCGTGCGCAGGATCATCCACCCCCCATCTTCGTCCAGCGTGAATCGCGGAACGGGCAGCCGGCGGTTGATGAACACAAGCGACGCATGGTCTTCGAAGCCTCCACCGGGCGCCCATTCAAGCCGCAGCAGTCTGGGTGTGAGCACGGTGAAACGGACGTCGCCGGACTTTACCATGGCAGTTGAATCGGCAACCGGGTTGTTCAGCTGGGCGCCTGCCGGAATGAGGCCGCCCGTCAGAAAGATGAGGAGAAACGGGAATAGCAGGCCGATAGCTCTGCATGTTGATGTGTGCATATCGTGTCCTTCGTTCATGGCCGGTTCATACGCGCAG
>JADLEA010000233.1 GCA_020846365.1 Bacteroidota bacterium | reverse complement strand
ATAGACTCCGCCGTTCGCGAAGGCCTGTTCCGCTTCGTGCTGGGCGGTCTTGTACGCCTGTTCCATCTAGGATTCTTCTCGCACCACGCGCATGCCGCGTCCTCCCCCACCCGCCACGGCTTTGATGATGACCGGAAACCCAATCTCTTTCGCAACTTCGGTCGCCTCGCCGGCCGTCTTCACGATGCCGTCGCTCCCCGGAATCACCGGCACCCCGGCCTTCTTCATGGTCTCCTTCGCGTACGCTTTGTCTCCCATCGAGGTGATCATTTCCGCGCTGGGTCCGATGAACTTGATCCCGGTCGTTGTGCAGATCTCCGCAAAACTCGCGTTTTCCGCCAGGAAACCGTATCCCGGGTGGATGGCATCCGTGTCCGTGATTTCAGCTGCCGCGATGATCCGGGGAATCTTCAGGTAGCTTTCTTTACCGGGAGGCGGGCCGATGCAAACGGCTTCATCGGCGAATCGCACGTGAAGAGAGTCCATGTCGGCCTGCGAATAGACGGCAACGGTCTTGATGCCGAATTGCTTGCAGACACGGATGATACGCAGGGCTATTTCCCCGCGGTTGGCAATGAGGACTTTTTTGAACACGCGGATGTTCCGGAGTTCGGGCGAGGGGTTACGATTTCTCGATCACGAACAGGACCTGGTCGTATTCGACCGGTTGCCCATTCTCGACCAGAATCTTGACGATTTTGCCGGCGATGTCGGCTTCGATTTCGTTCATCAGCTTCATCGCCTCAACGATGCAGAGAACGGTGCCGGGCTGGATCTCCGATCCGATCTGGACGAAAGGCGCCGCATCCGGAGCGGGCGCGCGATAGAAGGTACCGACAATCGGGGATCGTATTTCGTGAGTGTTCTGTGCAAGAGCAGCGGGTTCGACCGGTGCGGACGCCGAAGGCGGCGCTGTCGGGGCTCCTGCCGCGGATGTCATGGGAGCTGCAGCGGCTATCGGTCTCGGAGCTTCCATACTGAACTGCTCCGGTCCCCGGGAGCCGACCATGTACCCGCGGGGGGAGTTCTTCGCGATCCTGACCTTCTTGCCGTCTTCCTCAATCTCAATCTCGTCGACGTCACTCTCAGAAAGAAGCTTTACCAGCTTCTTCACCAAAGCTAGGTCCATTGGCGCTCCACGGATGTGTGCATCAATTCTTCACCCGCTCGATGTACCCCCCGGTCCGAGTATCGATCTTGACCACGTCCCCTTCGTTGATAAAGAGTGGCACATTGACCGTCGCCCCTGTCTCGACCTGAGCCGGTTTCGTGCCTGCATTGGCACTGTCACCCCTGACGCCTGGAACCGTCTCCACGACCTTCAGCTCTACGGTAATGGGAAGCTCTATACCGGTGATGTCCGACCCGTTGAAGAGAATATCCACTGATTCGCCGTCTTTCAGGAACGCCGCGCCTTCGCCGATCTGTTCCTGTTGAACCGTCAACTGCTCGTAGTTGTCCTTGTCCATGAAGACGTAGCCGCTGCCGTCCCGGTACAGGAACTGGAATTCCTTCCGTTCGATGCGGATAATCTCAATGGCCTCACCGGCGCGAAACCTGTTTTCAAGGACTTTGCCGCTTTTGATGTTCTTCAGCTTCGTTCTGACGAAGGCCCGCCAGTTGCCCGGATTGACGTGCTGGAACTCTACGACGGTCCACAGCTCATTGTTGTATTTTATCACTAATCCGGGTCGGAAGTCTGAAGTTGAGGGCATAGAGCTTATTGGAGTTAAACGGTATTCAAAAATGGATTAATAATATACCCACATCTGTTCTCAATGTCAAGGAAGCCCACCCCCTTCAAATTGTTGATTTCCAGTAAACAAAGGCGTATTCTGCACCCATGAGATACGTATTCCCCCTCCTTCTCGCGATGCTCTTCCTCACGTCCTGCGATGCGGGCCGGAGACCAGCCGGTGTCCTGGATCAGGAGCGGTTTGTGGCCGTGTATTGCGATCTCCTGCAGCAAACGTTGAGATCCCGAAACACCAGGGCCGATCCTTCCACTGCGGCCGCGAATGCACAGGCCGTACTGGACAGTGCGGGCGTTTCGCGGGATTCCTATCAAGCTACCTATCGCTGGTACAACGAAGACGTCACGCGTTGGAAAGCGTTTTGGGAGGAAGTTACGAAAGAGCTCGAGCGGCGCGAGTCGATCCCACCACTTCGCCGATAACCACCGGCTTTTCGCCCTTGCGACGGAGCGCGGCGAGCAGAGATTCGGCCGACCCTGATCGAACGATAAGGATCAGCCCGATCCCCAGGTTGAATGTTTTGCGCATATCTTCCTCGGGAACCTCCCCGAGGTTCTGAATCAATCGAAAAAGCTCAGGACGCTCCCACGCGGTCCAGTCAATCCGCAGCCGGAGGCCGCGAGGAACGACGCGCATGGTGTTCCCGACGATCCCGCCTCCCGTGATATGGGAGAGACCGTGAAGGGCCGGATTCTTCAGGAAATGCCTGACGGGATTCAAGTATGAGCGATGGACCGCGAGCAACGCGCGGCCAAGAGTCATCCCCAGTTCCGGAACGTGCTGATCCACCTTGTACTGCTTGAGGAGTACCGCCCGTGCCAGCGAGTAGCCGTTGGTGTGAAGCCCTGTGGATCGCAGCCCGATGAGCACGTCCCCTTTTCGCACCTTGCTTCCATCGATGATGTCCCGCTTGTCCACCACACCTACGATCATCCCGGCCAAATCGTAGTCTTCGCCGGAATACAGGCCGGGCATTTCGGCAGTCTCCCCCCCGACTAGAGCACAGCCATTCTCCCGGCATGCTTTCGCAAATCCCTTGATAAGATCTGTGGAGGCCCTCAAGTTCAATCTGCCGGTCGCAAAATAGTCAAGGAAGTACAAAGGCATTGCGCCGCAGACCAGGATATCGTTTACGCAATGGTTCACCAGGTCCTGACCCACCGTGTCGTGTTTGTCGGCCATCCGGGCAACAAGCAGCTTGGTGCCGACGCCATCCACACTGGAGACGAGCATGGGTGAACGGTATCCCGTGAACCGGGCATCGAAAAACGATCCGAACGCGCCGATGTCCCGCAGCACGCTCTTCGT
>JADLEA010000232.1 GCA_020846365.1 Bacteroidota bacterium | reverse complement strand
CCGTCACGGTATGCTGGGATATCGTCCAGCACCACGCGGCGGTGAAATGCGAGGGCAAACGGTGAGAGCTTGCCCGGCAGCATTTCTAATCCCTCCGCCCTCAGTCTGCGTGCACATTCTTCAACTGTACACTTGAGTGTGTTGACACGGATGCTCAGCGGGGCTTCCTCATTCAACTTCACGAGGAGTTGTTCGGTGGCGGCCGGACCCAAACGCGCCAGCCCTTCCCCGACAATCTCATCAGGACACGAATGGCGCAGGGCCAGGGAGGAGGGGGTGCCGGGATCATACCCTATGCTTGCGGCACGTCCCGGCAGGGCATGCAGAACTGCCTCTGGCGGGCACCCGGGGATGCCGGTGTTCCACATCTCCCGCACCGCCTCGCACACCTCCTGCGGGTCTTCGCCCGCGATGAGAATCCCGTACGCAGCCCCCACGGCCACAGCCGGTGCGCGACCGTTCCAGGCCGTCTGCGCACGCAGTTCTTCGCCCGCAACGTGTTCGAGCAGACGGAGATGCCGGAGCGCACCGTATAGATGGGAAGAAAGCCACCGGCGTTCCCGGCCGCCAAGATAGTGCCGGTCCTTGAAAAAGCGGCGGACAATCCCATCGGCGGGAGACGGAGTTTCCCGTGTCATGGTGAGAAGCTCGGCGAGATGGCCGTACAGCGAAGAGGACTTCATCGGAAGGTCGGGAATCCGGGCATGCTAGATTTGTACGAGGGGGGAATCCATACTCGATGTGATGTAGGCACGGGCCATGCGGGGAGTATTGAACGCAACACCCACATCACCTGCCTTGTTGAGCGCGATGATGCCGCCGAACCCGTCGGACTTGCGAACCAGAATCTTCAGACCTTCCTTGGCGGCCTTCGCCGGATCACCGTTGTGCAATGCCATGAGATCCACGACGGTCTTGGCCATAACCACTTTGATCATGGCTTCCCCCCAGCCGGAAGTTGAGACACCACCCGCCACGTTGTCCGCATACGTGCCGCACCCTATCAGGGGTGAGTCGCCAATCCTGCCGGGATACTTGTTGGGGGTCCCGCCCGTAGATGTTCCGGCAGCGACGTTGCCCTCGCGGTCAACAGCAACGGCGCCCGCAGTCCCGGTTGGTTTCCGCTTCTTGCGAAACGCGTCCTTGGTCTTGGCCTTCGGTTTGCCCTGGAGGGATCGCCACCGTTCCAGCTCACGGGCCGTAATCAGGTCGTCCAGGCTGCAGAGTTCAACTCCCTGTTCCCGGGCAAAGCGGGTCGCCCCCATTCCAACGAGCAGCACGTGCTCACTCTCCTCCATGACCCGGCGGGCCAGAGTGATGGGATGACGGACGGTCTGCACGGCGGCAACTGCACCCGCCCGGAAGGATTTGCCATCCATGAAGCTGGCGTCCAGCTCCACTTCGCCGGCGGCATTGAGGAATGAGCCCCGCCCTGCGTCAAAGGTCTCGTCATCTTCCATGACGATAATGGCCCGTTCGACGGCATCGACTGCGGGGCCGCCATGCAGCAACACCTGCCAACCCTCTTTCAGGGCCGTCTTCAAGCCCTTCCGATGGGCTGCGACGAGCGACTGAGGGATATCCCACGCACCGCCATGAATAACAAGGGAGGGCTTCGTCATTCGATAGGTCCAGGACTTTGCATCTATCGAATGTACAGAAAGCCCTCCACTTCTTCAAGAACCACGGCGTTCGCGCAGGACATCGTATGGACGCACCATGTCAACGGCCGCACGGGCGGTCTCAGTGTACGGGATCGGGCTGGGCGCGCTTGCCCATGGTTACAAGCCCGCGGTTGTCGAGCCGGACCTCCACCGTATCGCCGGGGGAAAACTCCCCTTCCAGCAGCCGCTCCGAGAGCGGGTTCACCAGATACCGCTGGATGACCCTCTTCAGCGGCCGCGCCCCGAACATGGGATCATACCCGAGCTGTGCAAGCCAGTCCCTGGCCTCGTCCGACACCTCCAGATGAAGCCCCTGTTTCGCGACAAGCGCCGCCACCCGGGTGAGCTGCAGGGTGACGATCTTCCTGATATCGTCCCGGCCGAGCGGTTTGAAGATGATGATCTCGTCAACCCGGTTCAGGAACTCCGGACGAATGGATTGCCGCAGGAGCGCCAGGAGCTCGGTCTTCATCTCTGCGAACGCCTCCTCCCACGACCCGTTGCCCCCGAAGTCCCTGGCGATCCGCTCGCTGATCAGGTGCGACCCCAGATTGGAGGTCATGATGATGATGGTGTTCTTGAAATCCACCGTGTGCGCTTTGCTGTCCGTCAGACGCCCCTCATCCAGGACCTGAAGCAGCACGTTGAACACTTCCGGATGCGCCTTTTCGATTTCATCCAGGAGGACGACCGAGTATGGCTTGCGTCTCACGGCTTCCGTAAGCTGACCTCCCTCATCGTAACCCACGTACCCGGGAGGCGCCCCGATGAGCCGGGACACGGAAAACTTCTCCATGTATTCGCTCATATCGATCCGGACAACCGCGTTCTCGTCGTTGAAGAGGAATTCCGCAAGGGCGCGCGCCAGTTCAGTCTTGCCGACACCCGTGCTTCCCAGGAAGATAAACGACCCGATGGGGCGCTTCTCATCCTGCAATCCGGCGCGCGAACGGCGGATGGCATTCGCCACAGCCGTCACCGCCTCCTCCTGCGCGATGACCCGCTCGTGCAATCGGTCCTCCAGCCGCAGGAGCTTCATGCGCTCGCTCTCGAGCATGCGCGAAACCGGAATACCCGTCCAGCGCGCCACAATCTCGGCAATGTCCTCCGCATCCACTTCTTCCTTCAGCATCTTGCGGTCCTTCTGCACTTCCTGCAAGCGGGCGGACGCCTCAACGATCTTTCGTTCAAGCTGCGTGATGACGCCGTAGCGGAGTTCCGCGACTCTGCCCAGATCCCCGTCCCGCTCCTTGCGCTCGGCTTCGGCTTTGCTGGCATCGATCTGTTCCTTCAGAGACCGGATCGACAGGATGAGATCCTTCTCCACCTGCCAGTGTGCCCTGAGCGTGGAACGGGTTTGCCGTTGGTCCGCAAGCTCCTGCTCGATGGCGACGAGCCGGCTCTGCGAGGCGTCATCATTCTCCCGGCGAACCGCTTCCCGTTCGATCTCGAGCTGTTTGATGCGCCGCTCGACGTTGTCTAGCTCTTCGGGAAGGGAGTCGATCTCGATGCGGAGTTTGGAGGCCGCCTCGTCGATAAGGTCAATCGCCTTGTCCGGCAGAAACCTGTCGGCGATGTAACGGTGGCTGAGCTGCGCAGCCGCTACAAGGGCTCCGTCTGTGATCCTCACGCCGTGGTGGACCTCATAGCGTTCCTGTACACCGCGGAGGATGGAGATGGTATCCTCCACGCTTGGTTCGTCCACCATCACCGGCTGGAACCGGCGTTCCAGAGCGGGGTCTTTTTCGATGTACTTGCGGTACTCGTCGATGGTCGTCGCACCGATGGCGCGGAGATCGCCCTTCGCCAGGGCTGGTTTCAGCATGTTCGCGGCATCCACCGAGCCCTGCGCAGCGCCGGCGCCGACCAGGGTGTGGAGCTCGTCGATGAACAGGATGATCTCGCCTTCTGATTCCTCCACTTCCTTGAGGAGGGCTTTGAGGCGCTCTTCGAACTGCCCGCGGAAACTCGTGCCGGCAACCAGGGAACCCATGTCCAGGGCCACGATCCGTTTGGTCTTGAGCGACTCAGGTACGTCGCCTTTCACGATCCGGTCGGCGATCCCTTCCGCAATCGCGGTCTTCCCCACCCCCGGTTCTCCGATGAGCACCGGGTTGTTTTTCGTGCGGCGGGAAAGCACCTGCAACACCCTCCGGATTTCCTCTTCGCGGCCGATGACGGGATCCATCTTCCCCTTGCGGGCGAGTTCGTTCAGGTCGCGGCCGTAGCGCTGGAGCGCCTGGTACTTGTCCTCGGGCGTCTGATCGGTTACCCGCTGGCTTCCGCGGATGTCTTTGAGCACTTTCAGGACGGCATCCTCCGTGATGCCGTATTCCTGGAGGAGCTGTGCCGTCGTGCCGCCACGTTCGACCAGCGCGAGGACAAGATGCTCCGTGCTCACGTATTCGTCCTTCAGATCCTGCGCCTTCTTTGCTGCGCCTTCGAGCACGCGGCCCGAAGCCGGTGACAGGCCCTGGTTGACGAACGACGTTCCGCTCACTTTGGGGAGCCGCTCAATCAGTTCATGGACTTTCAGCTTGACCGCTTTGACATCCGCGCCGGCTTTCTGGAGAATCGGCACGACGGTGCCGTTGGGATCTTGCACCAGCGCTGCAAGGAGGTGTTCCGGCTCAATCGCGGGGTTGCCGTAGCTCGCGGCAATCTCCTGGGCGTTCTGGAGAGACTCCTGTGATTTTATGGTGAACTTATTCAGATTCATTGACTGACTTGCTCTCTTTCTCCTCTTTCTGCTTCTCTGCTATTTCCTTCTTCAGGTTCTTCTGCTGTTTCTCCCCGGCCTCACCTTCCCCCGATTCCTGTTCTTCCCACCGTTTTCCCTCGTTTTGCTCCATCACGATTTCGATGGCCTCCTGTTTGTCGCGTGGCTGGAAGTCGTGAAACCCCGTCAGGAACGAGCCCCCCGACCCTCCGCCGGAAGACAGCTTCCCGGAGGAGGCATACCAGACAACCCAAGCCACAAGAGCGATGCCGGCCAGTATGATGATGATGGTTCCCATAGGATATAAAAGGCGAGGGGTGAGCGCCTCGCCTTTTGCCTTTCCACTGAGAAGCTATGAGAGATCAGATATCGGCATTCGGATATCTGATGTTGCTTCCGTCACTTCTTGTCATCCATCACTTCGTAGTCCGCATCCTCGACCTTCTTGTCGTCCGGCTTCTTGTCTCCGCCGGGAGGCGGGCCTGCCTGCGGGCCGCTCTCGGGGCGCTGGCCTCCTGCGGTCGCTTGCTGATACATCTGGGTGGATGCTTCGTTCCAGGCGGCGTTGAGCGCATCGGTGGCCGACTTGATCTCCGCGGCATTGTTCGCTTTCACGGCGTCTTTCAGCCGGGTGTTGGCGCTCTCGACCTTGGCCCGGACATCTGCGCTGATTTTGTCCCCGAACTCCTTCAACTGCTTGTCGGTCTGGAAGGTCAGATTGTCCGCCTGGTTCTTCACGTCGATCTCTTCGCGCCGCTTCTTGTCATCAGATGCATGCGCCTGCGCCTCACGCTTCATCTTCTCCACTTCCTCTTTGCTCAATCCGCTGGAAGAGGTGATCCGGATCGACTGTTCCTTGCTGGTGGCCTTGTCCTTTGCCGACACATGCAGGATGCCGTTGGCGTCAATATCGAACGTGACTTCGATCTGAGGAATCCCGCGCGGTGCCGGCGG
>JADLEA010000231.1 GCA_020846365.1 Bacteroidota bacterium | reverse complement strand
TGCGTCTGGGCGATTGGGCGCAGTGGTGGTTGGGCCGGGCGGCAACGGAGGCGGGGTTTGAAGTGCGCGAAAGCGTGCTGAGGGTTTCCCATGCTGCTGCGCTGACCCACGCCCGCGTGGGCATCCGTGTGGCGCTGACGTCTGAGCACGCGCTCCTGCTCTCTCCCCAGGAGACCATCCTTCTGGATTCCCGCGAAGGTACGCCACATCCGCGTGCGCACATACCCGATGACCTGCACCGGATCCGGGAAACGGATCCGCGACGTCTGCTGGGAGATCTCTATACGGCAATTCTCAGGAGGTTGAAGTGACGGTTCATGTTGCAGGGTTTCAGGCGGTCTCCATTTTGCACGGCGGACCCAGGACGCAAATCGATGAAACGGTGCGGTACCTGGAACGTATCGGAGTCCGGACGGCGTTGTTCGATCCGTGGTCTCCCTTTCATCCGGCGGCGGACGACATCGCCCACATTTTTGGCGCCAACATCGGAACATACCACCTTGCCCGGGAATTCAGGGCTCTGGGGCTGCCTTTTGTCGTGTCACCGATCACGTACAGCCGCCACGTTCCGAAATTCATCCGGCGGGCGTTGCGGGTCGCCGAGGCGATCCAGAGGAGGGTGCAGGGAGTGTGGACCGACTACGGGTTCTGTGCGGAGATCTGTTCCTGGGCATCAAAGGTGGCGCCGAATACGCAGGCAGAAGCTGACCTGCTTATTCAGGGGTATGGAGTACCGGCCGAGAAGATCCGCGTGGTGCCAAACGGTGTGCACGAACGCTTTCTCAAGGCGGATCCGGAGTTGTTCGAGAAGACGTATGGTCTGAAGGATTTTGTGCTCAATGTGGGACACATCGGGCACACGCGGAAGAATGTTCTGCGGTTGATCAGGGCATTGGGGCCTCTCGACAAACCCGCGGTGATCATCGGGCGCATCATCAAGAGCCCGTACGGAGATGCCTGCGTCCGGGAAGCGGCGCGCTACAAACACATCCTGTTACTGGACGGACTTGAGAACAACTCCGCAATGCTCGCATCGGCGTATGCTGCATGTGACGTGTTTGTTCTCCCGTCAGAATTCGAGACCCCCGGTATAGCCGCATTAGAGGCGGCGCTCGCCGGGGCCAAGGTGGTGATCACTCCTCACGGGGGAACCAAAGAGTACTTCGCCGACATGGCGCGGTATGTCGATCCGCGAAGCGAAGCATCCATCAGGCGTGGAATCCAGGATGCTCTGAGGATGCCGAAGGATGAGCGCCTGAAGGAACACATCGCCTCCCACTACCTCTGGCAGCACGTTGCGGAAAAGACGGCGGCAGTCTATCGGGAAATGAGCCCCTTGCACTGAGCCCCGGCCGAGTCGGCAGCTTCAGGAAGGATTCTCTGGCGGCTTGGGCGGCTCCCAGTGCAACTGAACGTACGTGCCGCTTATCACCCCAATCAGCATATCGTAGCGATTGCCATCGATGGTGATCGTCCCCCACCCGGGGGTCACGTACACACTCTTAGTCTCCTCTCGCTGAAACCGCAGAACAACTCCCGATCCGAAATCCACGGCTATCCAATCCTCCCCCTGGGAGACCGCTCTGCCGTTATCTGATGCCCGAATGCGAATGGTGCGGCGACCATCGGGCTTGAAAGGTCCCTCGCCGGAAACGGGGTCCAGGACTTGAATCGACCGGAAATCGACATCGATGGGGAGATGGAAGACACAATCCGCCAGAGTGCGGGTCGAGCGCACATCTTCCGTGAAAGGGGCGTACGTTGTGCCACAGCCGGCCAGGAGCGCGGCAAGGGCCAGAAGCATTGCAGCTTTGCATGTCATGGCTGGGTTCAGGTTATGGTTGGTGGCGCGTCGCCGGACCCGGATGTGCCTCCGCCGCCATCGAGGCGGCGAGTTCATGGCCGAGATACCTGTCCACCCCCGCATGCACGAGATAGAGTATCGGGGTGATCCCCACGGCGACGATGAATTTGTAGATGTAGTTCGTCATGCCGATGCCTACTATCTGCATGGCAGACAACGGCCCGAGAAACGCAATGAACAGGACAACAAATGAATCGATGAACTGAGAAACAACGGTGGATCCCGTCGCTCTGAGCCAGAGCAGTCTGGCTCCTGTCCTGCGCCGAAGATAGTGAAAGACGTAGATGTCCACGAATTGCCCGATCAGATACGCCGTGAGAGAGCCAACGATGATCCGGGTGGAGACGCCAAAGACGGTGGTGAACGCCTCGTTCGACACAGGGGAAATGGCGGCGGCGGGAATCGCCATCTCGATTTGAAGCAGGATCAGCGCGAAAAGGACCATCAGCATGCCAAGGATGGTAATGAACCGGATCCCCCTGCGCCCATAGTACTCGTTGATGATGTCGGTCACGATGAAGGTGACGGGGAACGGGATAACGCCCATGGTGAGCGTGAAAATCAGATCATCCGCGAAGCCGACCTGGATGAGTTTTCCCCCGGTGGTCTCTGCGAGTAGAAGGGCCGTGAGGAAAACACCTGCCAGGATTGTGAAGAGCTTGACGCGCTTGTCCATGGAGAGTTGGATCCCTTCGAGTTATCGATTCATTCTGTCAAGATACAAAAAACCACATAGAAACCTTTACATGAGTTGAAGGAACAGCGTCACTCCCTCTGGGACAAGTGTGGATAATATTAGCCAGCACCTATTCGGGCTCACTGAACTATGCTCGATCAGGCATGTTTTTGGGCTATTCGCGTTTTGGCGCACAATTTGCCAAGTATTCAGTGAAAAAACTACCTGGGGAGGGTAAATGCGATGCCATAGACCCCGTCGGGAGCGACGCGCAGAAGGAATCGATTGCGGGGGAGAAGGATTGGAAACAAGAGGTAGATCATGTTCAGAAATTGCCTCAGCACCGTTGTGCTGTGTTTGTTGCTGTGCACTCCCGTAGGTTCCCTCGCCCAGCTTCTCCAGAATCCCAATTCAGGTCCGAGCCTTGATGATCTCCTTTCCATTAAGGTAAGCACCGCGTCTTTCCATTCCCAGCTGGTCAGCGAAGCCCCCGCATCTGTCTCGATAGTCTCTGCTGAGGAGATCAAGCGATTCGGGTTTCGCACGCTCGCTGAGCTCCTCTCCTACGTACGGGGGTTCTACTGCACCGACGATCGCAACTACTCCTACGTTGGGGTGAGAGGATTCGGCCGTCCAACGGACTACAACAACAGGGTACTTCTTCTCTGGGACGGGCATGTCCTGAATGACAATGTCTATTCTTCCGCCGCGCTGGGGAACGATTTCGCGCAGAATATGAGCAGCATTGAGCGCGTGGAAGTGGTGCGTGGGCCCGGGTCTCCGCTGTACGGATCCAATGCCATGTTCGCTGTGATCAATATCATCAGCAAGACGGGCAATGATCTTCGCGGTCTCTCTGTCGAAGGCGAATACGGCTCCTTTGAAACCGCACGCGGCTCCATCCTCTGGGGAACGAGGACGACCAATGATGTCGATATCGCGGTATCGGGAACGTGGCTTGGGAGCCGCGGTGCAGACCTCTACTTCCCGGAGTATGATACCCCGGAGACGGGGAACGGCATCGTCCGCCGAATGGACTGGGAGAGGGCATATGGCTTTTCCGGACGTGTCGCCATCGGTTCGTTCACGGCGCAGGGGATCTATTCGATGCGACGGAAGGGCATTCCGACCGGATCATACGAAACCATCTTTGGAGATACCCGCGCGAATACCGAGGACAGCCGGTGGGGAGCTGTTCTGGGCTATGACGTCGAACCCGCAGTGGGCTTGCGCGTGCAGAGCCGGGTTTCGTTCGACGGCTACGATTACTCCGGCGTGTATCCGTACGAGACGCTCCTGTATGATGGCAATCGGGGCCGGTGGTGGGGAGGCAAGGTGCAGGCTCAGTGGGATGTCTTTCCCTCTAACCGGCTGGATGTGGGCATGGAGGTACGATCGCATTCCCGGGCAGACTACCGCATTTGGACCTCCGAGGGTTATGACTATGATCACGACGCTCCCTATGCAGTGACATCTGTATTTGCGCAGAACACGTATCAGATGTATACGGACCTGGCACTCTCCGGAGCGCTCAGGGTGGACAGGCATAGCCTTGCCGGATGGTTGGCCTCACCGCGCGCCACGGTTATCTACAATCCGTGGAGGCAGAGCACGATCAAGCTCCTTTACGGAGAGGCCTTCCGGCCTCCGAGCATCAGCGAACTGTACTATGAAGATCCCGGAGTCCAGAAGGCCAACCCATCCCTGCTGGCCGAGCGGATACGTTCAATCGAACTCTCCGTGGATCAGCGGCTCGCGGACAATATGCACGGGACAGTCTCATTCTATCAGTACACGATTCGGAATCTCATAGATCTGTTATCGGATGATTCCGACGGACTGCTGCAATATCAGAACAAGGGCGTATCGCGTGCGCGAGGCGCTGAGGCCGAAGTGCTCCTGCAACATCCGCAGGGGTATCTGGTCTCTGCAGGAGTGTCCGCGCAGTACGCGAGTGACCTCCAGTCGGGTTCGGAACTCACGAATTCGCCGAGGGTTGCCTTCCGGCTTGCGTCCAGTGTGTCGTTCGGACCCAGGCTCATCGCTTCCGTTCAGGCGCTGTATGAAACCGGCCGGATTACTGTCAGAGATACGCGAACGGATCCGTACCTGCTTGTCCATCTCACGTTGAACGCACAGCTTGTGGATGATGTACTGGAGGCGACGGTGATGGCGCGGAACCTCTTCAACACTGCCTATGCCTATCCAGGTGGATTTGAGCATCGACAGGCCGCAATCCGGCAGGACGGGAGGACGGTGGCACTTAGGGTGAACGTCCAATGGTAGGAACGGGCGTCACCGGCTTGCTTCGCCAGGGCCTGCGCCACCGGTTGAGATGGGCGGTGCTGCTGCTCACCGTCCTGTTGTCACCGGGGTATCAGACCGTCGTGAGGCCGCAGGAGATGTCTCTGTCCGTCGGGCTTCAGGTTCAGTTTCTGTTCAAGATCGTCTCTTTTGACCGGTCGCAGGAAGTGCGGTTGCGCAAAGGGCTCACGGTAGGCGTGCTCAACCAGTCGCTCGTGCGCAGTTCGTACATGGCCGCGGAAGAATTCGAGAGAGCCGCAGCGGGTTCCGCAACGTCTTTTCCGGGCTCAGTCGAGGTCGTAAGGGTGGAGATGGGTCCCGAGGCGGATCTCCTGCGCCAGTTGAACGAGCTGAAAGTCGATGTGCTCTACGTGGCGCCGATGCGCTCCGTGGATATCCGTTCGGTGGCGGAGGCCTGCC
>JADLEA010000230.1 GCA_020846365.1 Bacteroidota bacterium | reverse complement strand
GTCTTTCCATGCTCGTTCAACACCTCCATCACACGCATCACGACAAAATCGGGCATGGAAGTATTGATCTCTCCCGCCAGTTCGATGAATTTCGTGTTCAGACCGAATTCGCGGGCTTTCCAGGTGAGGTAGAAAGGATCGATGGGAATACAGTGTCCGCCCAGTCCCGGACCCGGATAGAACGCCATGAACCCGAAAGGTTTCGTCTTCGCAGCCTCGATGACTTCCCAGACATCGATGCCCATGCGCATGAACGTCATCTTGAGCTCGTTCACGAGCGCGATATTGACTGCCCGGAACGTGTTCTCGACGAGTTTCGTGGCCTCTGCAGCCCGCGCTGAGGAAACGGGAACGGTTTTGATAATGACCTGGCGATAGAGAAGGTCCGCCACGGCCAACCCGTCGGGAGAAGTCGCCCCGACTACTTTCGGGATTGTTTCCGTAGTGAAATCGGTTCGGCTGGGATCCTCGCGTTCAGGAGAAAATCCCACATAGAAATCCTTGTCTGCCTTCAACCCGCTCTTTTCCAGAATGGGCACCATCACCTCGTCCGTGGTGCCGGGGTATGTGGAGGATTCGAGCACATAGAGTTGTCCGCGGCGGACGTGAGGCATCAGGCTCTGGCACGTGTCGACGATAAACGAAACATCCGGTTCCCGGTTCTTGCTGAGGGGGGTGGGCACGGCGATGAGAATCGCATCACACTCGCGCGCGCGTGCGAAATCCGTCGTGGCATGGAGGCGTCCGGTCTTCTTTGCCGCGGCGATGCGCGAAGCAGCAATGTGCTTTATGTAGGATTCCCCGTTCATCAACGCGTTCGTCTTTCTGGCGTCGATGTCCAATCCCACGGCTGTGAAGCCCTTTTCGACAAACGTGAGCAGGAGGGGGAGTCCGACGTACCCCAGTCCTACAACCCCCACGACAGCCTGTTTCCGTTCGATTTTCTCAATGAGCATGTGCTTCATTGCATGGTCCGGAATGATTGGTTGACGGGTTTCCTGTGTCTTGATCGCCTGGATTGTATATCAGGGGGGGATACATCAGTCCCCCCCGGACTCATGCATCGATGCTGATATGACGAACTGCAGAAGCCCCTTCCCTACTACCCCCCCGCAAAGGCCACTACAACAGGTGGAGCTATTGCATCAACGCGGGCAGGTTGATCTTTGCCCGAACTGAAGAATGCTGTGTTCGAGTGAGCGCGGGTGGGCTCGAACCACCGACCCTCTGCTTAAAAGGCAGATGCTCTACCCCTGAGCTACGCGCTCGCGCTCAATGGCAGATGGTGCAGACACATCCTGCCTTTTCAGAAGCGCTACGTTTTCTGCGTTAAAGTGCCTGTAATGTACGGTTCCGCGCCTAAAACTGCAAGGGGCCCACTCACGCTTGAACTGCCGTCCGAATTTGATGCAAAAACGTCGCAAAATCTACCGGCTTTTCAATGTAACCCCATGCACCGTACCGTAGTGCAACTTTGGCAGACTCTTCTGATCCATGCCCGGTCACAACAATGATCCTCGCATCGGGGTCATGACGCTTGAGTTTGCGCAAGACCTCCAGCCCATTCATGCTCGGCAAGGCAAGATCCAGAATGACGACGTCCGGTTGTCTCTCTTTATATATCTGAATTCCCTGCGGACCATCGGCCGTCGAGAAAATACTGTATCCCTCCTCCTCGAGCACGTTGTGCATCAACGCGAGGGTAATCTCGTCGTCATCTATAACAAGAACTTTCGGCATCGGAGGAGCTCCCAAAATCAGTGCCCCAATATACAAAACTCGGGCACGTAAACCAACACTTCAACATGAATCCGTGCCACACGATCGCGCCGGCAGGGATCTCCCCCGTTGCTGTGCAAGAAGAATGCAACACTGATGCCTTGTGTACTTTGGATATACAAGAACTTTTGTTAGATTCCTATGACACAGGTCACACACTGCATGCGGATCGCCGTCATATCCGACATCCACTCCAATTTTCACGCGTTGGAGAGGACTTTTGAAGTAATCGATCAACTCGCCGTTGATCAGGTCTTCTGCTTGGGGGATATCGTCGGGTACGGCCCCGCCCCCAATGAGTGCATCGCGTTGGTCAGAGAGCGGTGTGCCGTGACCGTCCGCGGCAACCATGACAGCGGAGCGATTGACGAGTTGCCGCTGGACCACTTCAATTCCTACGGCGAGAGCGCCATGCGCTGGACCCGCAAGCAGCTGACCGAGGAAAATGCCGCGTTTCTCCGCAATCTCCCATTCCTTCATGTGCAGGACAGCATTACACTCGCGCACGCGGCTCCTCTCAATCCTCAGAGCTGGCGATACATCTTCGCGTGGCCTGACGCGCAACGATGCTTCGCTGCGTTCAGCACGCCATATTGCTTCATCGGCCACACGCACGTGCCCGTGGTCGTGGGCGAAAACGGTTCCGTGAACCGCTTCCAACCCGGGATCCGGTTTCTGATCAATGTGGGGAGTGTGGGACAGGCAAGAGATGGGAACCCCAAAGCGTCATTCGGCCTGCTGGACACCGGCAAGAAGACCGTCGACATCGTCCGCCTGGAGTACGACATCGAAGGGGCAGCTCAGGCGATTCTCAAGGCCAATCTTCCGGACTATCTCGCGCATCGCCTGTTCATGGGGATCTAGCCGCCCAGTATCCTTGCCAGCTCGCGCTGCACCAACGCCGTGTCTTCATCGAGGAGGTGCCGCGAAAACCTGCGCGCGCGGCGCACATCGTTCTCATCCAGCCGTGTGAGCAACAAATCCGGCTCGAAGAGCTTTCCTTCTGCGATGATGTCTCCGGACGGGCCGACGATTTCGGATCCTCCCCAGAAATTCACACCATCCTCGAAACCGACGCGGTTGCAGAACAGCAGGTACACGGACAATAGCCGCGCGTAGGCCTTGTGGTTTTCTTCATTCACCTTTTTCGAACGCAGCGTTTCCCCGTCGCCGCCCAACCGCGTGGGGCTCGCCGTCAGCGACACGATCGCGGTGGCGCCGTCAAGGGCGAGCAGGTACGGCAGGGAGATATGCCAGAGATCCTCGCACACGAGGACGCCAATGCGACCGATTTTTGTGTCCACCGCCCGCACACTCTGGCCCCTGCTGAAGTAGCGCATTTCCTCGAACATCCCGTAGGTGGGCGGGTAGGTTTTCCTGTGCACCGATCGCATCACGCCCTCTTCGAAGAGAAACGCCGCGTTGTAGATGCCGAACCGGTCCCCCTCTTCCACGCCGCCCGCCAGGATCGAAATCCTCCGGCTCAACTCCAGCAACGGTTTGTAGGAGGAGGGCGGATCGGCCGGACGCACGGCAAGCTCCCAGTTCAGATCCCTGATGGTGTAGCCGGTGAGACTGAGCTCCGGGAAGACCACCATGTCCGCGCCACCCTTCAGGGCCTGTTCGGCGGAAGCGCAATGCAGCGCGATATTTTTCTCCGGATCACCCAGGACGGAGTCGATCTGTGCAAGCGCGACGACGGCGTTCATCCCTGCGGGTTCTCCTCCGAAAGATCCAGCATCCGGATATCCCGGATGTAGGGAATGGTCTTGTCGGTCTTCAATTGCCGCAATCTGGCCATCTTCTTTTCGATGCGGATCAAATTGTCTCTGATAATGACCAGGTACGCCCGGAGATTGTCGGCCTCGTGGCCCTTGAGCAGGGTCTCGATGTTCGTGCGCATCCCTTCAATCGGTGATTGCAGCTCGCCGGTCACCTGGTGCACAATCTCCTGTATCGTCTCCAGGCGCTTCTGCGAGATCTCCAGCGCCGTGAGCTGGTCCCTGAGCTTTGCCCGTTCAATCACATTGAGAATCGTCTTGGGAAGGACCGGCGTGGAGATTTCCTCCT
>JADLEA010000229.1 GCA_020846365.1 Bacteroidota bacterium | reverse complement strand
GGACCGGCATGTTTCGGGCCGCGATGGCCGGCGCTCCGGTCTCCAACATGACCTCGGCGTACGGGGGGATTCGCTGGCAAACCGGGATGAGCCGGATGTTCCAGTACGAGCGCGATCAGAGCCGCATTGGCGGCACTCTCTGGGAGAAACGGGACCTCTACCTCGCCAATTCACCCTTGTTCGCTGCCGACCGCATCACTACACCGTTGCTCATCATGCACAATGACGCAGACGGAGCCGTGCCATGGTATCAGGGCATCGAACTGTTCACCGCTCTGCGACGGCTCGGCAAGCCGTCCTGGATGCTCACGTACAATGGCGAGGCGCACAACCTCGTCCAACGGAAAAACAAGAAAGACCTCTCCATCCGCATGATGCAGTTCTTCGATCACTACCTCAAAGACGCCCCGGCGCCTGTGTGGATGACGAGAGGTGTCCCGGCCTTGCACACGGGAAAAGCCCTGGGGCTGGAACTAGAAACGCCGTAGGTGCCCAAGGTACCGGGACCTCCAAAAGGTAGTATGCAGCGAAGACGGATCCGAAACTCTACAGAAAGCAACGAAAGCGGTTTAGGGATGACAACGGTACTGTGGAAATGGATGGAGAAACACACCCTCATGAACTCGCACAGGCAGCGTGTCCGCGCAGTGACGTGCTCGGTGCTTCTGTGCGGCATCGCGCCGTGTGCCGCCGTGCCGGCGGCACTGGCACAGTCATCTCACACCGCTCGATGGTACAGTGAACCGCAGTACGAACCTCCGGAACGTCAGGTCGATATGCAGCCTATGCGCCTGGAACTGCAGTTCGAACCGCGGGAAGGGCTCGTCCGGGGAACCGTCACCCATCGATTCACACCCCTCCGGGAACGCGTGGATTCGCTCTTCCTCCACGGCCCGGGCATCCGGGTGAGTGACGCTACTTTCAACGGGAGGCCGGCGCGGTTCACCACCACGCCCGGGGGGATCACGGTGCACCTTGTTCCCCCGGCCAACTGGAACAGCCAGGACAGCCTGACCCTGCGCTACGAGGCCAACCCACGGCGCGGCCTGTACTTCATCGGGTGGAAGGATTCCACCGGCGAGAGCCGGAAACAGATCTGGTCACAAGGCCAGGGGATCGACAACAGACACTGGTTTCCCTGCCATGACGAGCAGAACGACAAACTCACGACGGAAACGATCGTCACGTTCGACGCGCAGTACAAAGTCCTCTCCAACGGCACCAGGGTTCGGGTGCGCGACAACGGTGACGGCACCAAGACATGGCACTATCGCATGTCGCATCCCCACTCCACCTATCTCGTGATGCTCGGCATCGGCGATTATGCGGTGGAAGAACGGAGGAGCAAGAGTGGCGTGCCACTGCACCTCTGGTACTATCCGGAGAACCCGGAGCGTGTCGAGCCGACCTATCGATACTCTGCAGAAGCCGTGGACTTCATGGAAAAGGAAACAGGGGTCGCGTATCCGTGGGAATCGTACGCACAAATCCCGGTACAGGATTTTCTGTACGGGGCGATGGAGAACACCACCGCCACCGTTTTCGGTGACTTCTTTTTCGTGGATCGGCGGGCCTTTCTGGACCAGAACTACATCGGGGTCAATGTGCATGAGCTGGCACACCAGTGGTTTGGCGACTATGTTACGAGCCGCGCCGCCCGCCATGGATGGCTCCATGAGAGTTTCGCCACGTTCTATCCAAAACTCTTTCTCCGTCACCTTGACGGGGAGGATGCATACCAGTGGCGGCGCAGAAGCGAGCATGACTCAGCGCTCAAGGCATCCCGGCAGAACCGCTTCCCCATCCTCCACTCACAGGGAGGCAGAGAACGCGCATATCAGAAGGGGTCTGCCGTTCTGGATATGATGCGGTACACGTTCGGAGAGGATGCCGTCAGGAGGGTCCTCACCCACTTCCTGAAGACCCATGCGTACGGCCTCGTGGAGAGCAACGACCTCTATCAGGCATTTCAGGACGTTCTCGGCCTCTCTCCCGCCTGGTTTTTCGAACAATGGATCTATCGCGGAGGCGAACCGCACTATGCGGTCTCCTACGGAGACGTCTCCCGGAATGGTGCCAGGATCACCTCGATCACCGTGCGCCAGGAACATCCGCGCGACGATCTGGTCGGTCTCTTCCGCATGCCGCTTGTCTTTGCCGTCTACTATGCCGACGGCACCATGGACAGCGCTCGCGTGATGATTGAACGCGAAACCCAGACCGTCGACATCCCCAATCGGGAGAACAAGACCATCGCATTCGTCCTGTTCGATCCGGGGAGTTGGGTGCTGAAGACGGTATCATTCCCAAAAACCTTCGAAGAGCTGGAGTTGCAGTCCCTCCGGGCCCGGGATATGATCGATCGTTACGACGCCGTAGTCGGAATGCGGGAGTATGCCCCGGACAAGAAACGCGCAGCCCTCCTCCGGATCTACGAGAAGGAACGATTCGCCGCCATGCGTGCCGAGGCGGTCACACAACTCGTCAACGACGCCAATCCGGCAAGCTGGGGCCTCGTGCGTACTGCGCTCGAAGACCCATCCGCAGAGGTCCGGCGCGCAGTCGTGAGGGCCGTGACGGAGATTCCCCCTTCCGAGCGGAGTTCGTTTGAACGCTGTCTCAAGGATTCGTCATATGAAGTGGTGGCCGGAGCCCTGCAGAAGCTGATAGATCAGTACCCTTCGGAAGCGAACAGGTACTTCGAAATCACGGCACAGGATCGTGGTGTGGGAAATCAGGTCCGGGTCCTCCGGCATGAACTGCGGGCCGGGCTCGGGCACACCTCCTCTCTCGACTCGTTGGTCCGTCTCGCATCTCCGGCGTTCGAATTCCGGACGCGTGTCCGGGCCTTCGAGGCGCTTGGCCGTCTGAACCATCTTGACAACGATGTGGCAATGGCACTTTGCGATGCCCTGACCCACCCGAACGGAAGACTGCGCGGCCCGGCTGCCGAGGTCGCCCGTGCGTTCATGAAGCAATCGGCATACCGGCCGCTGATGCGCAATGCCGTCGCTAACGGCGGCTGGCACACATGGAAAGCAGAGATGCTTCAGGAGTTCCTGGAGTCCAACTAACCCCTCTCCCACCACCACGGAGTGATGACCATGAGCACAACAGTCAAAGGCGGCATTCTCCTCGGAGTTCT
>JADLEA010000228.1 GCA_020846365.1 Bacteroidota bacterium | reverse complement strand
TCGTGACGGCGGTCGAACTGAGGCCTGAACGCCGCTCCCCTGTTCAGTTCGGTGAAGAGCTGGTCGGTCCAGGAGACGGTGTAGCTGAGAGAACCGTTGAAGCGCCCCGTCCGCTTTTCTATGGTGGCGTCAATGCCGTAGGTCTTTCCCGACCCCGTGATCATGTAGTCGGTCAGCGGCGCCGAGAGAGAACTCCCGCCGATCCAGCGGACTTCATGAAGGTTGTTGATGGCGCGGTAGAATCCTTCGGCGGAGAACATCACACTGGCCTTCGGGATCTCCTGCTGTCCTCCAAGCGTCAGGCGGAGCGATGTGGTCGGCGTGATTCCCGCTCCCGACGGGTACCAGAACACGGTGGGATAGTACTGGAAGACCCCGCTGTTCCGATAAGGATGCAGAAACTGATTGACCGACGTCACGGAGGTGTACAGCCGCGAGGTCTCCGAGAGCTCGAAGAGGAGCGAGAATCTCGGATCGATCGCAGAGAACGACCCGGCTGGCGAGGTGAAGGTGGTGGCCCGGGCGCCGAGTTCTGCCTGAACTCCCTGGAGAATCAACCATCGATCCTGAAGATACAACGACAACTCCCATATGCCGCCCGCCGGGGGCGTGTAGGGACCGAGCTGTGTATCGAGACTGCTCAACGATCCTGTGATCCCGTGGCGAACAACCTCGACGCCTCCGCGCATGGTATGATGTTCGTCGTAGTAGTGCTCGGCGTGTGCCCGTACCGCAATGTCGTCGATCGCATACCGGGAATTGAGCGGTCCAAGTGAACCCAGAGCTGGGATCCCCGAGAGCGTATGTTCGAGCGCGAGATTGTAGTGCGTGTACACCGCAGCGGCATGCAGAAACACCGATGGCGAAGCAATGCTGACCCACTGGAGGTTGAGGGTTGTGTTTCCCCAGCCCAGGGTGTTGCTCATCGCTGCGCCGTTCGATGCCGTATGGTTGTTATACCGGTCGCTGCCCAGGTAGCCGCTGAGCGAGAGATGCGCGTTCCCGGAAACGCGATGACTGAGTTTCGTGATCAGCTCCAATGATCCGAGCCGGCTCGGGATGCCGTGATCGGCGAGGTTCGGCACCGCAGCGTCAGGGTATCCTCTCCGCCCTGACACCAGGAACGTGCTCGCCGACCCGAGGGGTCCTTCGATGGCCGCGTGGGTGCCGAGGAAGCCCGCCCCTATGCTCCCGGAGAGTCTCTCACGCGAGCCATCGCGGAGCGACAGATCCAGTATTCCCCCGATCCGTCCCCCGTAGGAGGGCGGGAGACCTGAGGTACTGATGTCGATATCATTCAGTGCTTCGGGATGGAAGGAACTGAGCACTCCTCCATAGTGTGCGGGATTATAGATGCGCGCTCCATCGAGGAGATATTCGTTCTGATCCGGGGGCGCCGATCTGACGAATATCCCGCGCGACAACCCGCCTGCAACGGGGTTGGTCATCCTCTGCCCCTCAATCGTCACCTCTTCGAGCGGAATGCTCTCTTCCATCAGCGCCACGTTCCTCGTGAGGGGCACTGGCGAATCGACGCGCACGGGTATCGCAGCGGGCTGGAATCCGACTGATCGAATCTCCAGCCGGTAGTCCCCCGTCGGAACGCGCTGCAACGAGTAGAATCCGAACGCGTTGGTTCCGCAACGGCGGACAACCGTGGAGTCGACAGCGGCTCCCAGGGACCGGAGGACGACGCTTGCCCCGGCCAGCCGGTGACCACCGATGGCATCCGTGACGGTCCCGGCAATCACCGACGAAGGGCGGATCTCTTCGGCTGGTTTCTGTCTCAGGATGATCTGCGTGCCTGACGCGTGAGCTTCGAGGGTTGTCTGCGCGAGGATAAGACGAAGCGCTTTGTCAAAGGTGCAGCCGGAAGACGAGGCCGTGACCCGTATCCCCTCCACATCCTTGTCCAGGTAGATAATCGACACCGCATACCACCGGTGCAGTGAGTCCAGGGCGGCGGCGAGAGGATGATCGGAGAGAGAAAAGGCAGCTTCTCTCCCCTGACCTCCCGCCTGCAGCGTGATGCCGCCGAGGAGCAGGCTAATACAGAATAAACGAAGCCGCATCATGTCGCACGCGAAGAGAGGTGAGTTGTGCCAGGGTCTGCACCGCCGATTCCGCATTGCGGCTATCCAGCACGCCGCTGATGTTTTCCTGCGCGATCGCCGGCTGTGCGATCCGGACCTGGATATCGAAACGCGACTGGAGTTCCTCGCACACGTCGGCCAGGGGCGTCTTCTGGAAGGTCAGCCTTCCGTGCAGCCAGCCCGGGTAGTCCTGGAAGAGAATCGGTTCCGGGGTTGCATTCATTCGGTCCGGCGCGAAAGCAACGAGCGTGCCTGCCGGAAGGACTGTCGTGGAGAGAGTACCATTGTTCATGACGCGTACCTGCACTTTGCCGCTGACGACCGCCACTTCGAGACGGCCACGACGTTCGCGAACGTTGAATTCCGTGCCGAGAACCTCTATGGAGCCCGATGCCGTTTCCACGGTGAACGAGGAGCCGTTCTTCTGTACCTGGAAGAATGCCTCCCCCTTGAGATGAACGATCCGGGGTTCCCTGGGTTGATACTGCGTGACGGTGAGGGCAGAGGTATGGTTCAACGTCACGCGGCTGCTGTCGGCAAGCATCACGGTCGACAATTGCCCCCGCCCGGTTTCGTAAGTCAACGCTTCGGTGGGTGACGTCACCACCAGGATGGCAATCATGCCAGCTGCAGAGGCCAGTATTCCGGCAACAAGGGCGGGCCGCAAGACCTTCGAGAAGCCAGGCAAGGGCTTACGCGGAACCGGGACGCCTCCGGGTTGAAGCACATTGCGCAAATACAGCCATTGCCGGCGCGTGTCCGCCTTCTGGGCGTGCAGCCATTGCCGCTGCTGGTCCAGGAGCGAGGAAACGCCGGGTGGCAGACCATCACCCCCCGAGGGATCTTCGGGCACGGATTGCTGGCGATTCCGGCGCAGGAGTCTCGATAGCAAATTGATCATGGCGGTTCTTGCCTCCTGACACATAAACGCGCGAAGAGAATTTCTCCCCTATCGAAAGAACAGTTGCAGGTGAACAGTTCTCGCACTATTTTGACTGTTCATTCATTCCAGCCTGGCAGATGACGGACGAGAAGGAAGAAAGGGAACTTGTAAGGAGTGTAAAAGAATCGGATCTCGATGCATTCGGGATCCTTTTCGAGCGCTATCAGCCGTTTCTGTTCCGTAGCGTGCTCTTCCAAGTCCGTGACGCGGACGAGGCGCACGATATCGTGCAGGAGAGTTTCGTAAGAGTCTGGGAGCACCGTTCCTCCCTGAAGCCGGGGCTGAGTTTTGCCGCGTTTCTCCATCGCATCAGCACGAACCTGATCAAAGACAGATACCGCCACAAAGAGACTCGGATTCGATCAAAGAACCTGATTCCTCCCCCAATTCCACCACCGAATGCCGATCCGATAGAAGCGGCGGAACACTCGATTCTCTTGCAGGAGATACAACGGATTGTTCGGGAAGAGCTTCCCGATCGGTGCAGAACCGTTTTCGAGCTCAGCAGATTCGAGGGGTTGGGGACGAGGGAGATCGCTCAACGGCTTGGCACGAGCGTGAAGACGGTGGAAAACCAGCTTACCAAGAGCCTGCGGATCGTCCAGACGAACTTGAAGGCATTCAGGAATCGCTAGTTGCGAACCCGTTCACGGAGACCTCCAAGGAACCGCATACTCACGGGAGCATGGCGATTCATCCGGGCAATGAAGGCGGCGGAAAGAGGGACGTGAGTTCTGGCCAGCGCCTCGTGGATGAGGAATGAACAGCTCTCCGTCATCATGGACTTGAACGACCCAAGACCATCGCTGGCCTCTATCTGCCATGAGGCAATGAGATCATTCAGAAATCTCAGGAGATGCAGAGATTCCGTTTCAAGCTGGGTGGCATAATTCCTTATGCTAAAATGTGTTCTGTGACCCTTCTCATAATCTACCTCGGCATCCTGCAAGTCATCGATGAGTTGGAGAACACAACCGAACCCGAATGCTAGTTCCAGCCACACGCAGTTCGTCACGCTCCCTGCCAGAAACGCATCAACAAGAACCGACGTCCCCCCCTTCTCAAACGATAGCGGGAGCACATCCCTTTCAGCGACTCCGTCTTGCTGTGCAAGCGCTCGGCTCTGGGCGGTGTGGATGGCCTGAAGGCTCTTGTGAATCAGCGGACAGCGGGCCCGGGGATGTTCCCGATTGATCATCTCCAACAACGAGAAGATCAGCTCTTCACGATGGTCAAGCGGCACCTGCCCGGGCTCACGGAGCTCCACACCGACTCTGGATCCGAACTCCTTTTTGGCCTGCAGAGAGAGCCCGGCATCATCAAGGTAATTGTCTGTGTAGGGATAGAGCAGACTGTATGCCAGCGCGGAGGGAGTCACCCGGATTTCGAGACCTGAGAGGTATTGAAAGGTGCAGAACACCCAGAGGTTTCTGAGGGCTTGCGCCAGATGTCTCGATGCGATGCCCGGGTCAAACTGACGGGCCTGCGTTGCGAATTCGGCGGTGGCGTCCGTGAACTGCTGTGAGCGGGTGTTGAAGCTTTCTTCCTGATCAGCTTCCGTGAACAAGCTTACAATGGCCAGCCTGCGCAACGTCGAGCCCGTCACCTCTCCAGGCCGGTCCAGGAGGGTGCGTAGTTCCCTTCTCCTCTTCGGGTCGTCGACCACCTTGAGAATGCGCTGCTCGTTCAGGGCCTGCTGACGGCGCGAGTACGTGCGCATCGTATCGGGCGGTGTCGCGGGCGTTGTCTGCCAGGACCGGACAAAACGGGCGGTCAGAGAGGTGATTGTGGCGTCGAAATCACATTCCTGGGGTAGAGGTGAAATGTCAGTTCCCATGAGAGTCTATACGTAATCCCGGAACCCCTGTTTCGAGCATCACGTGCGTGCTGCTGTGTAATCAAAGGATCGGGTTGCTCCTCTGTCCGATACTTTGTACCTTCGACTGAACGGCTCAGAGATGCGCGCAACGAGCCAACGGTCGCATGTCTTTACTGCGGAGTCGGATATGCCTTTTATGGTCCCAGCAATTGTTTGCCCGAGCATGCTCCCTGGAGGTGACGGATCGTCTCCCCATGCGGCGGGGCAAACCGCTGACTCGTCGATCCTCTTCACGGGGGACGGTGCCTGGTGCTGGTTTCAAGATCCACGGGCCGTGTTCATCCGCGGGGCACACACGAGAACATACGCATCCTGGATGACAAGTTCCGGGCGGCTCCAGATAGGAGCGTTTGATCATGCCGACAGGTCCGTGGTGATATTCACGCTCAAAGAGCGATGGGATGTCGACGATCATAACACTGCCTCCATCCTCGTGCTGCCCGACAAGCGTCTCATGGTGTTCTACGCGCGTCACAACAAGCGCGGGTTGTATTGCCGAACCACCGTCCGACCGGAAGACATCACCGCGTGGGAGGATGAGGTGGTCATCCTGGACGCTCCCCGCCTCACCTACAGCCACCCGGTGTACCTGAAGGGCGAAGAAACCTTCTACGTGTTCTTTCGCGGCGAGACCTGGAAACCCACATACTGCACGTCACAGGACGGGCGGACGTGGAGCTCCCCGCAGATTCTCATTCAGGACGAGGAGCGCGAAGCGCGCGATGTCCGGCCGTACATGAAGGTTGTCTCCGATGGAGAGTCCACGATCCACTTCGCCTTTACCGATGGACATCCGCGCAACGAGGCCTTGAATTCCGTGTACTACCTGAAATACAAAGACGAGTCCTTTTTTAAAGCTGATGGTCGCAGAGTGTCAGGGATGGAGGATCTTCCCGTCCCTCACAGCAGGTGTGATCATGTGTACAGGGCCGCCCGAACCGGCGCCCGCGCATGGGTCTGGGACATTGCGCTCGACCACGAGGGGCAGCCGTGCATCGCGTACACCAGACATCCGGGTGAGGAGGATCACCGCTACCACTACGCCCGCTGGAGCGGCCACGGCTGGCTCGATACGGAAATCGCGCCGGGTGGCCGGTGGTTCCCGCAAACTCCCGAGGGTGCGAAGGAACCAGAGCCCCACTACTCCGGCGGCATGGCGCTCGCGCACCACAACCCTTCCCTGGTCTACCTCTCCCGCGAACGTGAAAACGGCTTCAGGATCGAACGATGGCGCACCCCTGACGGCGGTCTCACGTGGACATCATCCCCGCTGCCTGCCGCAAAAGAGGGACTGCATGTGCGTCCGTTGGTGCCTAGCGGTTATTCCGGTTCGTCCGACTTCGTGCTGTGGATGACGGGGCAGTATGTGCATTTTTCCGATTACCATACTGCGATTCGCATGATCGCTCCGGCCCGCCCGTAAACGCTGCGTTACGGTATCCCCTTCCTGGCAATCGTCTCCATCACCTCGCAGAAGCGATCCAGCTCCTTCGTTGTGGTGTACACGTTCGGCGTTATCCGGTTCCCCTTGAATTCCTCGTGGTTGATTGCGACGGTGAAGATCTTGTGCTTCTCCATGAGATAGCGGGAGATCGCTTCGGGATCGACGCCCGGGATTTCCACGAGTGCAATACCGCAGGATTGGTCCGCGTCGAAGGAGGTATGGAAACGCACGTTGGGCAGGTTCTGGAGCCGGGTCGCCCAGTAGTT
>JADLEA010000227.1 GCA_020846365.1 Bacteroidota bacterium | reverse complement strand
GCATTCTTCTCGCTGATTGTGCAAGCGGTGGAAGAAGCGGCATACCGCCAGGGATACAATGTGCTTCTCTCCAATTCCTCAGGCCAGCCGGAAAAGGAGGAGCGGCAGATCCGTCACTTCCGGCAGATCGGCGTGAGCGGTCTGATTATTGCATCTCTCCGCCACGTCTACCACGCAACGCCGACCATCCAGGCGCTTCACCGGGAGGGCTTTCCGTTTGTGATGGTATCGTACATGGAGGATCGCGAGATCCCCTTCGTAGGTACTGACCACGAACAGGGGGGATACATGGCCGCCCGGCACCTGTTGTCGCGCGGATACAGACGCATCGGGGACGTCAACGCCGAACGCGGCAACCTGGTGGGCGAATTACGGAAGAACGGATTTCTCCGCGCCCTGCGCGAATCGGGGTTGGATTTGGACGCGAGGTTCCATTTTCGCATACGGGTCCACGGCGTCAGGGATTACTTCCAGGGCGGATACGAAATCGGTCAGCGGCTCGCGCGATCGGGCGGTCAGAAGCCCGAGGCCCTGTTCATCTACAATGATTCCGCCGCACTAGGATTTGAAAAGGCCGTTCACGAGGCAGGGCTCCACATTCCGGAAGATATTGCCATCATCGGCTTTGACAACATCGAACAGGGCAAGCATGCCGCAGTGCCTTTGACGACGATTCAGCAGCCGACGGCCCGGATCGGCGCGCGGGCATTCGAGGTTCTGCTCGCACGCATCGAAGGAGGGGTAGAGGAGATGCGCACCGTGTATATGCCCGGGCTCGTGATCCGGGAATCGTGCGGCCAGCGTCCCGCGACCGACCGTTCCACCAAACCGGGCAACGTCCGCGAACCCAGGCCCCTTCATCATCTCGAACAGGAGTCGTGACCATGGCACAGCAACGCTGCCTCCGTCCGCTGCAGCGCCGGTTCGTTTACCGCCCGGTTCTAGCTGCGCTCATCGTGCTCTTCGTCCGCTTCCCGGCTGACGCGGCCGGAGGCCGCATCGCGGGGACGGTCAGCGATGCGAAGACCGGTGAAGCGTTGGTGGGGGCTCATGTCATGCTTCAAGGCACCGCGATCGGCACCTCTACAAACATCGACGGCAAGTTTGCCATTCCGGGCATCACTGCCGGCTCCCACACCCTTGTCGCCACCTACCTCGGCTACAAGAAGCACACCGAGCCCGTGCAGATCCTTGCAGACTCCACTCTGTTCCTCGACATCCGGCTCCAGCTGGATGTAGTGCAGTTCGAGGAGGTCACCGTCACCGCACAGCTTGAAGGTCAGGTCCAGGCAATCAATCAGCAGCTGACCTCCAATACCATTGTGACCGTCGTCTCTTCCGATCGCATAAAGGAACTGCCGGATCAGAACGCCGCGGAATCGATCGCCCGACTCCCCGGTGTATCCATTCAACGGGATGCCGGCGAGGGGCAGAAAGTTGTGGTGCGCGGGCTCGCGCCGAAATTCACTTCGATCACGCTCAACGGCGTTCGGATTCCATCCACCGACGCCGCGGACCGGTCCGTTGATCTGAGCATGATCTCCTCCGATATTCTTTCCGGCATCGAGGTGTTTAAGGCCCTGACGCCCGACAAAGACGGCGACGCGGTAGGCGGATCGGTTAACCTGGTGCTGAAGCGCGCTCCGTCCGGGCTTAGAGGCGACTTCCGGGGACAAACGGGGTACAACCAGCAGCGTAAAGAATTGGGTCAGTACCGTGCAGGTCTGAATCTCAGCGAACGCTTCTTTGAAGACCAGCTCGGCGTTCTTATCACAACAAGCATGCAACGCGCGAACAGGGGCTCTGACCGCCTCTCCGCCGATTACGTCTTCAAACGCGAGGCGTCCGGTGCCGAAACACGCAGCATCATACAAATCGAAAACCTGAACCTGGCATACCGCTCGGAAATCCGGGACCGCTATGGAGCCGGCGCGACACTCGACTACAGTGCCGGGAACAGCGAGTTGTTTCTGAGCACGCTGTTCAGCAAGACCGACCGGGACCAGGTTACGCGCCGGAAGCGATACCAGGTGGGTTCCTTCTGGACCGAATATGATCTGACGGATCGCGAGCAGAGCACGCGCCTTTTGACAACTTCCCTGCGTGGAGAGCACAAGCTGGATTTTGCGGACATCGATTGGCAGGCAGCGTATGCCAACAGCCTCCAGGACATGCCGCACTCGCACTACGGCCGGTTCCGCGAAGTGGGGGCGTACAATGACGGGTTGATCGACGATCAGGGGCCTTCAGTGATCCCGCAGTTTGCGAAGAACGACCTGGCCTCAACCTGGTTTCTTCATGCGACCTTCAATCCGCAACGGGTCGTCGATCAGGAACGTGATCTCCAGCTCAACGTCACGATTCCCTACAGGTTCGGTGAAGACATAGCAGGCACACTGAAGGCGGGAGGAAAATACCGGGGAAAAGACCGGACACGCGACGTAACGGAGTACATGACGCCCTTTGGCGAGACCGACCGGATCGGACAGGCGAATCGCGACAAATTCACTCTGTACAGGAATCAAAGCATTCTCATCGAAAACTTTGCCGATCCCGGATTTCGGGCGGACAACTTCCTGGGTGGGCAGTATGAAATGCCCTTCGGGCTCCACCCCGACCGCCTCAATGACTTCTACACTGCATACAAAAGCCGCTATGGGCTGAACCGGTTCGTCGAGCTGGATGACTATGACGCAGGGGAGAAAGTCACTGCAGGGTATCTGATGACGAGCGTGAACGTCGGCGAGGAACTGACAATCCTCCCGGGAATCCGGTATGAGCATACCTCGACGTCAT
>JADLEA010000226.1 GCA_020846365.1 Bacteroidota bacterium | reverse complement strand
TGACGGTGGTATGTGCGGTCGGGCTGTATGCGCAGGCTCTCGAGCCGATCGGTGGACCCTACACGGCTGACACCAACACCGTGGTTCTGCTTCACTTCGACGGCAACATGGCGAATGAAGCCGCGGCTATGGGAAAAATCGATACCGCCGCTGTGCGACACACGACCAACCCGTCCAAGATCTATTTCCTGAACAACACCGGCGTTGCCGGGATGGGACAGTGCGTACGGCTGGACAACGGCGCCATCACGGATTCCACCTATCTGACCGTTGCCGATACCGCAGCGCTTGACCTTACCGGCGACTTCACCATTGAGGCATGGGCCAATATCTTCACCTTCGGCGACGGATCCCAGGACTACCGCTGGGTGCCGCGCGTGGTCATGAAACCCGGCGACGAGACGTTCTATGTGAACGTGAACTACTGGCTGGAAATGTGGGGCGACAACCGGTTGTTCCACGCCGGTTACCACTCTGAAGGTGATGCGTACGTCAGCGTCACATCTCCCAACAACATGTTTGTGCCCGGAGAATGGGTCCACCTGACCTTCATCCGCGACACCGCGCGCGCATTCATCGCATGCATGGTGCACGATGTGAACAAGAACCTGAAATCCTTCCTGACCAAGGGGTTCACCAAAGGCGATGCGCCGCACACGAATAGCCAGCCGATGCACATCGGATGGGCAGGCGCAGCGGGCATCACGAATCCCAGCGGCGATTCCTGGCTCGATGGATTCATCGATGAAGTGCGTATCAGCAACGTGGTCCGCAACTTCGCCGGACCTCCGGTGATCCAGGACGTCACGATTCTGCCGAACCAGCCGACGACGGCAGCAGACTACCCCGTGAGCATCACGGTGTTCCCGTTGAATGCCGGCGGAAGCATCACCAGCGTCACCCTGAAATACCGTACCGACACCCTGGGCGCATTCAGCAGCGTTGCCCTCACCGGCGGCACGAACAACACCTACACCGGCGCAATCCCGGCCCAGCCGTTCGGCACCCAGATCGAATACTACTACGTGTGCACGGACAACAACGCCCTGTCCTCCCTGTACCCGGTGGATGCGGAAGCCGCCACCAACCCGTCGCGTTTGTCCTTCTGGATCTATCAACCCAACTCGATGCTTCTGGATCTGACTTTCGAGGAGGGGCCGAGCGCCGACCCGATCGATCATTCCCCCACGAACTGCACGATCGTGACGCGCGTCCAGAAAGACTATTCGACCGACGTCCCGACAGGCGGCGGTACCTATTCGTGGGCCGTGAGGCCTCATACCGGAATCCTCATCGACTCCAACTGGGTGGAAGCTGTTTCGCCCTTCCTGGCGGCCGAAGAGTTCACGCTCGATTGCTGGATCAAGGCGGATTCCGCCGATCGCCATGCGGTGCGCATCATCATCAACCCGTCGGCTGAAGCCGACTGGAACAACGCCAATTTCGAGCTCAGCTTCCGGAATGGCGCGCCCGGCGTCCCCGTCTGGACGGCGCGATACTGGAACAATGATGGTTCCGGCACACCGGTCGTGCAGGACACCGTGTCCGCAACGGCATCGCATGTCGGACAGTGGCGTCACGTGATTCTTGAGAGGAACAAGACCTCACAGGAATTCGCCATGGCCATCAAGGATCAGAACGACGTCCTGCTGTTCCACGGCAAGGCCAATGCACCCAAACCCCCGCTCATGGCAGGGGCACCGTTGCGCATCGGCCGGTCGCATTTTGATATCAACGACAACTACTATGTCGGGCCGTTCCGCGGACTCATCGACAATGTCAAGGTGTACAACTATCCCGCGGCGGGCATCACCACCGGCGTGGAGGGCTATGACGGCATCCCGTTGACCTTCGCGCTGGAGCAGAACTATCCGAACCCCTTCAACCCGACGACAAGAATCTCGTTCACCCTTCCGCTCGCGCTGCAGACGGAGCTGATCGTGTATGATGTGCTCGGCCGTCAGGTGAAGACCCTGGTGAACGACGTGCTGCACGCCGGCGAACACACCGTGCAGTGGAACGGCACCAACACCGTCGGTACCTCGGTTGCCAGCGGCGTCTATTTTGTGCGGATGCACGCGGGCGACTTTGAGAAGACGATGAAGATGATGTTGATGCGGTAACCTGGACCTTGCCGGACCAGGCGCTGTTGCTGTAGTGCATCAGGAGGGGGCTCCGGCCCCCCGGCGGATACACGAAACCAGCAGGTAGCAGGCGGAGAGAAAGAAGAGGTTCTCCGCCTGCTGCCTGCCCCTGATCCCGCTCTCAGTCTCCTTTTTTTGAATGCGAAGGGTTGCTCATGCGTAACCGATGGGTTCTACTGATCGCAACGGGATGTCTCCTCTGGGGCGCGAACGGCTGCAAGACCGCCGTCGAGCCGTCTCCCGAACCTGGGATCTTCCGCGTGTTGATCAAGGGCGCGGATACCGACACGTCGATCATCATACAGAATGACACGTCGCAGTTCTCCCGGTGGGACAATTTCAACGTGATCGTCTCGCAGGGGCGGCTGTACCGCGGCGAAAACTACGCATACATCTACAACAACCCGTCCAGTGCCCGGAAAGCTGTTGATACCGTCAATGTTCTCGCACGCGAGTGGCTGAACGGCGTGCCCATTACCTATCTGGATACTACGCAAATCACGCCGGCAAACAGCCGGTTCTGCAAGTACGTGATCTTCGAATCCTATGTGCCGCCGGGATCGTATTCAAGGTTCTCCTTTACCCTTACGGCGTCGGAGATGGAGATCTTCATCCCCAAGCACTATCTGAATCCGGTCGGCCTTCCGCCAGGCGTCACGCCGTCCATGGAATTTGTTGTCGACATGACCGTGAACGAATCCGGGGTGACGGAGCTGGAGCTGGAAATTTCTCCGTACCGTTCGCTCCGCAGGTACCAGGACCAATTCTATTTCGAACGGCAGGTCAGCGTTAAATCGGTACAGAATCTTTGATGCAGCGTCCCCACGAATGAAGACTCACGCACGATGTGATGATGAGATGGCAGGTGTTCCTATGAGATCTCGATTCGCTTTCCTTCTGCTGCTGGTCGCAGCATGTGCCACGCTCTGGCTTTCCTGCGATCGACCGACCGCGCCGGAAAACCCCAACACCACGCCTGATACGCGTCTGGCCAATGTCCCCAAGGAAAACGACACGGTGTTTGCCCTTGTCAACCTGAGCTGGACCGGCGGGGACAATGACGGCTTCGTGGCCGGGTACCAGTACCGGTACTTCACCTACCACCTCGTTCCGGGTTCTTCGACGCAATGGGAGTTGTTTGACTCCACGGATTGGCATGACACGGTCGGTACCAGCGTCACGATCGCCTTTAATTCCACCGAGGCGCTGAACATGCAGCGCTTCCTGGTCCGCGCGATCGACAACGACAAGAACCTCGACACCACGCCTGCCGAGCGCGTGCTGTACACGCTCCGGACCGTCTCCCCGGTCACCAAGATCCTCTCGCCGGCGAACAACGGCACCTTGCTTGTCGACGACCAGGTCACCGACTGGTGGCCGGGCGTTCTCGTTATCTTCCGTGCCACCGACCCCACCGGCCGGGGGCAGATCGTGGAGTATGCCTGGGCGGTGGATGACGGGCCGTGGACGTGGCAGGAGGATACCTCCGTCTACATCACGCCCGACAAGTTCTCCGGGTCCTTGAGCGGACAGCATGAAATCAAGGTCACCGCGCGCAACAACACGAACCTGGTCGATCCGATCGGGGATTCCGTCACGGTACATCTCGTCATTCCGCCCTTCACCAAGAATGTGATTATTATCGACGAGACGGACGAGTTCAACAATCCTTTCCTTACCTGGGGGATATCGGACAGCGTGGTAGACGCCTTCTACGCCGATGTGTTCCCGGGCGCGACGCACTGGGATTTCAAGGCCAACGGGATGCCTCCCCGGCAGGTGTTGGCCGACTACAAACTGATCGTCTGGCATGCCGATGACGTCCCCACAAGCCGGCCGCACAAAATTTCGGAGCCGGCGAACATCGAGGTATTCACCGATTATCTCAAGGTGGGGGGGAAGTTCCTCATGAGCGGATGGCGTATCCTCAAGTCATTCGCGTACTACAATAACTTCCCGTTCAATTTTGCTCCCGGGACGTTCGTGTACGACTACCTTCACATTCGGGTCGTAACGGAGACGGACATCCTGGGCGACATGACGGGGGCCAAGGGGAAGACCGGCGTCTTCACCAGCATTGAAGTGGATTCCGCCCGCCTCGCCAATTTCCCCTACGACGGCAAACTGTCGCAGGTCAACCTGATTACGACCACGGCGGGGTTCACGGATGTGCTGTATTCCTACGAGAACTCGCCCACCAGCCCAAACGTCAGTTACCGGGGGCGTTCTGTTGCATTGCGCTACTACGGGACGGTGTACGATGCGGTCGTGCTCGGATTCCCGATGTACTTCATCAAGAAAGACCATGCGCAGGTGATGGCTCAAGAAATTCTCCGGAGTCTGCATGTACAGTAAGGAGATTGTCATGATGGGGCGCCCCGTCCACCGATTGTTGTCCCTCCGCACACTGGCTCTCGCTCTCGCCGCGCTGGTGTGCGTGTCAGCGTCGCTCGCCCAGAATCTGGGCAAGATAGCGGGCACCGTGAAAGACAAGGCGACCGGTGAACCGCTTGTCGGTGCCAACGTGTCGGTGAAGGGAACGGCGCTTGGCGCATCCACGGATGTCGAGGGGCATTTCTTCATTCTCCGGGTGCCTCCGGGCATTCACGACCTGGCGGTCACGAGCGTCGGGTACCAGGGGATTACCTTCAAGGGCGTCCGTGTCCAGGTGGACCTCACGGCGGAGGTGCACGTGAAGCTGGAGGAAACCGCGATCGAAGTCGAAGGGGTCACGGTCCTTGCCGAACAGAAGATGGTGCAGAAAGACGTGACCTCGACGCGCCGCACGGTATCGCAGAGCACGATCCGTGAAACGCCGGGTTTGGAAGCCATGACGGATATTTTCAAACTGCAGGCGGGAACCATCATGACAGCCGCGCCGCCGACCCTTCGGCTGGCCGACGGCACGCAGTTGCAGGTCCGCGATGAGAGCCTTCAGGACGTACATATCCGCGGGGGGCGCGGAGGTGAGATCCTGTACATGGTTGACGGGATGCCGGTCACGCATCCCATCTATGGCGGGCGCAGCGTCATGAACCTGAATCTGGTGGATGTGGAAAGCGTGGAGCTGCTCACCGGCGCGTTCAACGCCGAGTACGGACAAGCCCAGTCGGGCGTGGTCAACATCGTCACCAAGAGCGGCGGGGATTCCTACAAGGGGGGCATCGAGTTCAAGACCGATCAGGCGGGAATATTCGGCGAATCCTACACCACCGACTACGCCTCGTTCTACATCGGCGGGCCCGAACCGATCACACAGACGTTGTTGCCTGCACTCGGCATCGAACCCTTCACGGGCCTGACGTTTTTTCTCTCGGGGAACACGACCCTGACGAACACCGAGCACGACAACAAGCGAACCCGCCGCGATTTCGACGTCTTCGGGTTTTCGGTGAGGGAGCGGCAGGACAACGCCACCAGCCTGAACGCAAAGCTCAACTGGGATCTGAGCGGGGAGCACAAGCTGGCGTTGAGTTACCACGGGTCCCGCAAGCAATGGAGCAGCTTCGAGCATCTCTGGAGCAAGAGTCCGGACAACACGGCAGACTACCGCCGGAACAACTACACGCTTAACGCCACCTTCAACCACGTCCTCTCGAAGGCCACCTACTACACCCTGATGGTCGGCTATCTTGACGTGAAATACAACGGGTCCCTGGGCGGGAAAACTCCCGCAGATTTCTGGCAACAGGACCCCACCGGTGCCTACCATACACTCTACTCTTCCCCCACGATCAATCCGAGCACCGGGTTCTACGATCCGCAGGGAGTGGAGACGATCTGGCGGGATGATGACACAAAAACGTATACGTTCAAAGGCGACCTGACATCGCAGGTCCATCCGGCTCACCTGATCAAGGTCGGCCTGGAAGCATCCTTCAATTCCATCAGCTACATCGACATCCAGGACGGGGGCACAAAGCTCTCCCAGTACGGCCAGGGGATCGATTCCCTTCCCCCGCCGGGGCCCTTCCCGCTCTTCGGGCAGAGCCGGTGGGTGTTCGATGTGAAACCGATTATTGCCTCGGCGTACATCCAGGACAAGTTCGAGCTGGAATACCTTGTGATCAACGGCGGGGTGAGAATCGACTACTTTAATCTCGGCAAGGGCGTGATGCAGCAGGAGTGGAGGTCCACCTGGGAACGGGCGACGGGACTTTCGGCAGACTGGAATCAGTCCATCTTCAAAATCAGCCCGCGGTTCGGCGTGTCTTTCCCGATCTCCGAAAACACAGTAGTGTTCTTCTCGTACGGCCACTTCAATCAGCTGCCGGAGCTGCAATACTACTACCGGGATCCGTACGGAAGCGCGTTCACCGGCAATCCCGGCCTGGATTACGAGCAGACCATTCTGTACGAGTTCGGGTTCACGCATCAGCTGACGGACTACTGGGCCGTGGACATCAAGAACTACGGCAAAGACATCTCGAAACAGATCGGCACCACGCGTGTGTTCAGCTCTGCAGGCACGCCGATCGACCTGTACGACAACAAGGGGTACGGACGGACGCGGGGGCTCGAGTTTGAAGTGGTGAAGAATCCCTCGGACTTCATTGCAGGACGGGCCACCTACACCATCCAGTGGGCGAACGGGTACTCGTCGTCCGCGTTCGACGACTACATCCGTTCCACGAACAATTTCCCCTATCCGATCCGTGAACGCGCGCTGGAGTGGGACGTGCGCCACCAGGTGATCGTGCAGGCGACCCTGTCGGCGGGCAAGGATCAACACCCCAACGTGTTCGGGCTCGAGCTGGCGGACGACTGGAATCTCACGGTGCTGTACCGTTATTCCAGCGGCACACCCTACACGCCCGGTGCGGCCACATTGAACCCGGTGGAATCGCAGAAGCAGGAAAACACCGCGTACGGGCCGTACACGAGCAGTACGGATTTGAAGTTCGAAAAGGGCTTCACGATCGGCGGCATACGCTTCGCCGTGACGTTCGACGTATTCAATCTTTTCGATCAGCGCAACGTGCAGACCGTGCGGAGGGATCTCGGATTCAATCAATGGACCGGCGAGCCGTATCAGTACGGCGACATTGAGAAGCCGCAGAACAACCTGTACGACTACTATACCATGCTGAGCCTGCGGGACCCCCGCGTTCTCTCGACGGGACGGACTACAAAGCTTGGACTCAGAATTGACTTCTAACTCTGTTCACAGCCGTGAGAAGGACTCTATGCGTGTGTTGAGACGATCCCTTGCTGTGGCGTGCAGCCTGTTCCTGATGCCCGGCGCTCTTGTGTTCGCGCAGTTCGTCGACGCCAACCTGGACTACCGGGTCACGAGTGTCGGGAAGATCCGGCAGGTCATCACCAACATGGGGACCATGGACAAGGGGCGGACCCGGTACCCCGGACTGATCAATGCGGAGTTCCCGCCGGGAAGCGATGAAGAGCATCTGTTTCAAGGGGGCATCTGGGTCGGCGCGATCACGGCGACCGGGGACACGCTGGTCTCGCAAACCGAGGCGCACTTCACTCCCCATGAGTTCTACCCGACACGCAACGGCTGGGATTCCATCTGGACCGGCTCAAAAGGCGACACCCTGCAGATCCCGTACTGGCCGAACTACGAGTGCATTTCCGATCAGGATTTTGTATGCCGGTACAGCGACTACAATGTCCTGAACGTCGACAACCACACGCCGCTCTATCTGGACATCACGCAGACCGTGTACTCCTGGAGTTCCGGGCAATTAAGCGAGTTCCTGCTGTACAAGTACTACATCACCCCGACGAAGAACCCGTTGAGCAACGTGTACATTGCATTCTGGATGCACAGTTCCATCGGGAGCATTGCCGCCAGCGACAACTTCATCGATGAGTACACCCGGTACTACCGGGACCATAAGATGGCCGTCGCGGAGGACTCTCCCGGGGGGACCGATGGTGCGGCGGTAAGCCCCATCGGCTTTGCCGTGATGGAGCCGACCGATGCGGCGAGCTGGAGCTTCAACTACTACGAACACGAAGAGCTGCCGGGGAAGGATCCCGAGTGCTATGCTGCCATGGCCAGCGGACACATCATGCCGGACAGGATTGAGCGCGCACGGGCGCACATCATCCTGGGGTTCGGTCCGTTCTCGCTCAACGTCGGAGACACGCTCAAGGTGGAGATGGCGGAGATCTTCGGCATGGGTCTTCCGAAACTCATCAAGAACGCCGAATATCTGAAGTTCCTGAAGAGCAAAAACTTCCGCGTGCCCGCGCCTCCTCCGAAGCCGCAGCTCCGCGTGGCCACCACGAATCATGAAGTGAGTCTTGATTGGACCCCGCAGCCGGGCGGCGTGAATCCGGAGCTGTACACCGACCCGAACCGCGGCGACACCATTTCCAGGCCTTTCGAGGGATATCGGTTGTACAAGAGCACAAAGGGGCCGGACGGGCCGTGGACCCTTCTGGCCGACTACGATGTCATCAACGACGAGGGCCACAATGCGGGTCTCGAGTACACCTTCAGGGATCACGGCCTCCTGAACAACATCGAGTACTACTACGGACTCACGTCCTATTCCAGGGCGGACAATGTCATCAACTTTCCCTCCCAGGAGACCAGCATTGCCGCCAACGCGGCGACCGTAGTTCCGGGAACATCTCCACCGGCGACCGTCGGGGAGGTCGCGGTCGTGCCCAATCCCTACCGCGGCGACGTCGCATACAACTCGTACAATCCGCCTTGGGAGCGGCCGGCGGGAAACCGGCCATGGTGGATGGAGCAGGACCGCCGCATTCAGTTCATCAATCTTCCATCGTACTGCCAGATCAAGATCTATACGCTTGCCGGCGATCTGGTATCCACGCTGAACCACGAGGATCCGGAGCGCGGATATGAGGACTGGAATCTGACGTCAAGCATTGGGCAGGCGATTGCGAGCGGCATCTACCTGTTCAGCGTGGAAGACCTGAACAACGGCAATGTTCAGGTTGGAAAATTCGTGATCATAAAATAAGTGTGCCTCCGTGCCACCGAGGGTGAAGATGAAGAACTCTACAGTATGCAGCCTGTTGCTCCTGCTCCCCGCGCTCCTCTACGGGCAATACAACCGACCGGGCAGCACAGATGCGCAATTTCTCAAGATCGGGGTGAGCGCGCGCGGCACCGGCATGGCAGACGCGTATCTGGCTGCCGTGGAGGGGGCTGACGCGACCTTCTACAATTGCGCCGCACTGCCCTGGATCCCGAACCGGGACGTGGTGTTTACGCATACGTCATGGTTCGCAGGCATCAACCATGAATTTGTGGCGGCGACGCAGAACCTCGACGATATCGGGACATTCGGCCTGTCCGTCACCGCGCTCGCGACCGACGAGATGAAGGTCCGGACCCCCCTCCAACCCGAAGGAACCGGCGAAACCTTCTACGCCGGCAATTACCGCTTCGGATTGTCCTATGCACGCTTCCTGACCGACCGGGTCACCTTCGGGCTCACCCTGAGTTATCTGAACATGACCTTGTACAGGGAGTTCAGCGCGGATGCGTTCTCTCTGGACATTGCCGTCATGTACGTGTCGGATTTCCGGGGGTTCCGCTTCGCGCTCGAGATCGCCGACTTCGGATCGAACATCCAGTATGTGAACGAATCCTACCCGTTGCCGACCAACTTCCAGTTCGGCATGGCCATGAACGCGATTGACGCCGACGATCAGAAGTTCCTGGTGAGTCTTGCCGCGGTGAAGCCCAACGAAGGCGAACCCCAGGCCCAGGTCGGAGGGGAGTGGAGTTTCCAGCGCATGTTCTTCCTTCGGGGCGGCTACCGGCTGAACTACTCGACCGCCACCTGGGCGGCGGGAGCAGGCGCGGCCTTCACGGTCCAGGGGATCGGCTTGCGCGCGGATTATTCGTACAGCAACTATACGACCCTGGGCGGAACCCACCGCATCGGCATCGGCGTGTCGTTCTGAACCGACCTCCGCTCCCGCGACCTGCGGTCCTGAACGACCCAGCTTGTCTGACTGAAACAAGGTGACATGCACCCACGGCGATGTCGTCTCATCCTCGCGGTGTGGCTTGTGCAGTGGGCCGCAGCCGCTGTACCGGCCGCGGGCCAGGATCCATCCTCTCTCCTGTTGAGACTGCCTTCCACTTTTCCCGCTGACCGGTACACACCCCACGGATACATCGACAACCCCTATCACAGCATGGTGGCGAACCGGAGCGGCGTCATCCGTTCCTTCCCACCGCTTGGATTCGGCTGGTGGCGGACGGATTTTCACCGGGGCGCGTATGCCTCAGGCGACAGGGACCATGTCAACTATGTCTCGCTCCTGCAGATGGCCGTCGCAATCGATGAGCGGACGTTTCTCACGGATCATGACTTCTCTGCAGCGGGCGTGACGCTCTCATCACTGTATCATACGAAGTCTCTGATGAGCTATGACTGGGCGGTGGACAGTGTTGCGGTGAGCCTCAGGTTTTTTCTCCCCGCGGAACACACGCTCGCCTGCCATGTGGTGGTCAGGAATGGGTCCTCCATCACGCGGGATATCCAGCTGCATCCGATCCACCGGTACAGCATCGGGGGAACCCGGTGGTGGGGCAGCGATGGGTTGACCGTCCGCTACGACGCCGATGCCCGCGCAAGCATCGGCAAGATCTGGGCCTACGGCGATGTGTTCGCGATGGGGGCTTCGTCCACGCCAGTAGCACAGTATGCAACCGAGTCCGAAGCACGGCTCTCCGCCTGGATACGCCGGGATCTGCCCGGCTCAACCCTCACCGCTTTTGTTCAGGGACGCGGCCCGTTGTACGCGGTCCAGCGCCATACGTTCCGGCTCCTCCCCGGCGAGGAACGGCCGATGCTGATTTGCCTGAGCCGTGGCACGAATGAACTGCGCGCAACTGCGGAACTGAGATCGGGTCTGCGTTCGGCGCTCGACTCAGCGCGATCTCAGCTTGCCGCCGATTCGAGCTTCTGGGACCGCTGCCCGACTCTGCAGGGAGACTGGCCGGAAACCTGGAAGCGCGGATGGATCTATGATTATGAGACGCTCCGGATGACCGTGAGGCGACCGTTGGGGATTTTCCGCCATCCCTGGGACGGGATGCAGATCCATGCTCCACGAGCGGTGCTGGGCGAGACATCCATGGACATGCTTGCCATGAGCTATGCGGATCCCGAGCTGGCGAAGCTCGTGCTTTATGGCACGTTTGCCGACGCGATCGCCCCCAATGTCCCGTGCGTCCGCGAAGACGGCAGCGTGAACATGATCTCCTCCGATGGGTCTGAATGCGGGACGGCTCCCATGTGGGGGTACCCGTTCCAGACGCTCTCGTCTCTCTACGCGATGTCTCATGATACGGCCTGGCTCGGGCGCATCTACCCGTTCCTGAAGTCGTACGCGCTCTGGTGGTTGGAAGAGAGGACCGACGAAGAAGGGTGGCTGCACTGCAACAACAGCTGGGAATCGGGTCAGGATGGCTCAAGGCGGTTTCTGGTGGCAGAGCAGAATGAGGGCGCAGTGGCAGACTTCGTCCGGACCGTGGATGTGGAAGCGAGTATGGCCCGGGCCTTGCAGATCCTGGAGGACTTTGCCGGAGCGCTGAACCTCCCGACAGATGCGGAGGAATGGCACCGGCTGGCCGAACGCCGGGTCAAGAACACCCTCGCGATGTTCTATCGTGGGCGCTATTGTGACGTCGACGGGCGGACCGGCAAGCCGATTGTGCAGAAGGATTCGTATGACGTGATGATGCTTGCTCCTCTGACATGCGGCGTGGCAGCACCGGCTCACGTGGCGGTTATCCGACCGGACATCCGGAAGTTTGCGCAGTCACCTCCTCCCGCCCTCCAGTGGCCCCCCTCACTGCTCACGTACACCGAAGCTGCGTGGAACGCCGGAGAGCGGCCGAGTGCGGCCAATGCCGTGGCGGCGATAGCGGATCGCGTCTACCGCAGAACCGATGCCCGGACGATCACGCCGGGTTCGGATCCTCTTTCCTACCGGATTCCCGGGGTGGCGAATGAATACTGGCCGGTGCGGGACCTTCCCCCCGGCGGGGAGAATTACGGATGGGGTGCGACCCTCCCTCTGTTCGTCATCCGGAATATCATCGGTTTCAGAGAGGCCGGCAACCTGCTCGTCGATACATTCCTGCTCGCACCCTGTCTGCCGACGCGCTTTCTCACGGCCAGGGGGACGTACACTCTTACGAATTTGAAGTTTCGCGGCATTGACCTGGCGGTGACGTTGCAGGTCGCCGGCCCGGTGGAAGTGAAGGCATCAGTACGGTATCAAGCAGACCGGCCGGTAGTCCTCACCGTCATCGACAGGGAAACCGGGCGGCAGGTGGTCGAGACGTCCGCTCAAGCCAATGGCGAGTTTTCGATCACGGGGGTCAACGGTCATCCATACCAGGTGCAGGTTGCCCGGTAGGTTCAACGCATTCCGGCGCCCGGGCGGGTACATCAGCATTCCCACCGTCACCCGATGCTCTTCGCGCGACGTATTCTTTTTCTTCTATCACAGTTGAGGATTGCCAACGTGAATGCCTCCATGCGCCTGCCGCTCTTGCTCATGATGGTCTGGGCGTCTCAAGCGGCAGCAGAGATACCCTATCTCTCGAACATGCAGGCCACGGCGCGCAGCCCGCTCTACGCGACCTATGCCGCGGCCATGGAACGATCCGAATTCACCCTGGACGAAGGGTATCACTTCCTCTTCTATGACTCCACGCGCGGAGCGGAGTTCGTCACGGACAATGCCGGGGATTGGGCTATCGGATTCAAGAAAGGGTCACGGTTCGTGTACGATGTCGGTTCCATGGCCCGGGCGCCGGTTATCAGCGCTTCGTATGCGGACATGGTGACGTACTCATTCAGGCCGTTTGCCGACGTGCTTGTCAATGCCACCTTCCTGGTACAGAGCTCTCACTTCGCCGTTCATGACCTGGCCATCTCGAATACCGGCACAGAGGAACTCACGCTCGACGTCATCCCGTTTCTGCACAACCAGGGGCGTGCATTCAGCGACGTCACGCCGATGCCCGACAGGAACGCCGTATCTTTTCAGCACGAAGAACTGCCGGATAGCTGGGTGCTGGATCACGGCGTGCCGTATGTAGACAAGGTCGGGGACATTGTGGCGTTCTCAACGCGGCCCGACCGGATTTCCAGTTTCAGGAGCTACACGTGGGGGAGCGTGGAGATCCCTCAGGAAATCGACCTTGCGCGGCCGCCTGTCTACGTTCTGTGGGGTGCCATCAATCATCCGAACAGGGAACGGTGTGTTCACCGGGAGGAGCCGGTCAGGATGGCGGTCATGCTCAACGGAAATCCCCGACGCCTCCTGATCGAGAATGCACCACGCTGGGGCGCTGCCGATCCGAATATCCGTTCCTACGGGTACTACTCGATCGAGCTGGGAAATTTCGGCAACGTCAGGAAAGGTGACAGCGTAAGCGTAAGGATCGCATGCGGCGAGACCGGTGAATCGGGCATGGTGTGGGGGGTCATAGGAGACACGGCGGCATCGCACGAGAACAGGATCGATCTCACGCTGCAGACGCCTGTCACTCTCGCCGCCCCCTCGGGGGTGAAACGCGATATCTGGGGGAGCGGCACGGAGCTCCGGCTGTACTGGAAGAACGCGGGACCGGGCATCACGTACAATGTGTACCGGAGGGACTACAGAACCGGAGGGGTGTACGAGTGCATGACGTTCGAAACCACGCAGACGTTTTTCACGGACAAGAACATACCTGACGACAAGATCTACGGGTACGTGGTGACGGCGGTGGATCCACAGGGCCGGATGAGCATGCCGTCGGCGGAAGTGAACAATATCGAGGGGAGCGATTTTCTTACAGACATCAAATATCCCGGTCAGGTGAAAGGGGACGCGAGGGATCTGGCGAGGGTCATCAGCGCGTGGAAGAAGTACACGATTGCACCGGGGGCGACCGAGCGCCTTCGCATGGTCCGTGGCGTGCATCGCCCCGGCGTGAACCGTGATACGGTGCTGGCCGCTGCCGTGAGACTCATGAACGAAGACATGGCAAAGTACCAGTGGGCAAACGAGTCGCTTTACAGCAGGATCCCGGAACTCGCTTTTTCTGACCCCGACCTGACCATGCTCTACTGGAGTGCGTTTTCCCTGATGAGACAGGTCATGCTTCCTCCCGAGGGGAAGTGCGGCTACAACTACTATGTCTTCTCACGCGAGCCGCAATGGGGATGGGGACACGGCGGGCAGGTTTTTCATGAGAGCCTTACCATGCTCGCGTATGCCCTTATGGATCCGGCAAGCGCAATGAACTCCCAACGGGTCTATCGCGAGCGCCAGCACCCCGACGGGTACATCAACTATCGCACAGGTCCATACCTGGATGAAACCATCCCGCACAACAACCAGCTCACGTCGTCGGCCCCGTGGTATGCATGGCAGAACTGGGAGGTGTACGGAATCACGCGGGACAAAGCGTTCCTGGCGGAGATGTACGAATCGAGCTCGAAATTCTACCGCTACTACACGGGGAGCAGGGATTCAGACGGCGACGGGTTGTGTGAGTGGGGAGGCCATGCGGTGTTGGAATCCGTTCGCGATGCGCGTGTTGCGGTCTGGGATGAAGTGGCCTGGCCCGCGGAATTCGAAGCGCTGGACGCGAACGCGATGCTTGTCATGGAAGCAAAAGCGCTTGCGGGAATGGCGCGGGAGCTTGGCCGCGAGGGTGAAGCACGGGACTGGCAGCGGGACGCGGACGAGCGCGCCCGGCGCATCAATGCGACGTTCTGGGACGAAGAGGCGGGATTCTATTTCCAGGTGGACAAGAAGGACAACGACTTCACGTACGCAAAACCCAACGACTTGAAACGCGAAGAGATGATCGGCTTCCTTCCCCTCTGGGCGGGAATTGCCGATTCGGGGCGCGCTGCCCGGCTGGTGAAAAAACTGACGGATCCGTCGAAGTTCTGGAGACGGTACGGCGTGCCCGGACTCGCGGCGGACGATTCGTACTACAATCCCAAGGGTTACTGGAACGGGCCCGTCTGGGTCGAGTGGATGTATCTGATCGAACACGGCCTGCTGCAGTACGGGTACAAGGCCGAGGCCCGCGAGCTGGTGAAACGCGTGGCTGAAGGAATGATCGAACAACTGAAGAAAGACCACAACCTCTGGGAGTTCTACAGTCCGGATGACGCCTGGGCCGGCTATCACAAGACGTACATCTGGGCTGGACTCATCACGCGCATGATGCGTGATCTCGGGGAAGAGAGGAACACCAAATGAGTGCTGGACGATCGTGTTCATGGCTATTGCTTGCATGCGTGCTTGTGATGGCGAGGTCCGATGCGCAACGCATCCAGAGCGTGGAGGTGCGCACGGGTCGCGAGCTCACCATAGCCGGCTACACCGGTGCCGACGGCCGGGCGCATCGACTGAGCC
>JADLEA010000225.1 GCA_020846365.1 Bacteroidota bacterium | reverse complement strand
TGAGCACATGGGTCCACCTCAGGCTTCCCACGAGATTGGCTCCTGTCCAGGTCGGCACGCCTTCCAGGAAATACCGGAAGTCATCCGAATACGTCGTGTTCTTCCAACCGAACAGCTTGCCCCGGTCTTCCATCAGGAACGTGGCATTCAACTTCATATCGGGGGTAAGATTGTAGTTCGCTTTCAACGAAGCATTCAGCTTCCGCGTGCGCTCGTTGGGGAGCAGACCGTGCGAATCGTACCACCGGCCCGTCAGGTAAAGGCCAAAATCTTCCGTAAGGGAACCACCGGTGGCCAGCTCGAGAAGCACATCGCTCGGCTTGTCGTTGTACACGTACTTGTCTTTGAAGTAGGTGAAGCGTGCGGCCTTGTCTCTGTCGGCCTGAGCTGCGCTTCTCGCATAGTTGTCCCGGATGCGGAAGTAGACGCTGTCATCCGCATACGCATTGGGGCCGAGATTCTGGTACCCCTTCGCGGCCATGCGACCGTCAACCCGCAGGGTCCAGTCTCCACGGCCTTCCTTCAGGTTGTAGGTAATGACGCCGGCGCTCGCGCTGTTGTAGTCGGAGCCCACGCCACCTGTCTGAAGGTTCGCTTCCTCGACAGAGGATCTGCTCAGATCGACCAACGCCGAACTCTGAGCTTCCCTGGTACGGACAACGGCATTGTACGTCCCGTAGGCCGTCGATCCGCCGGCAACATCAGCAAACCATGCGGCATACTGGTCCGTGACATCGATGCCGTCGATGACGGTCTTGGTCTCGAACACCCGGCCGCCGCGAACAAATCCCTTATACGTGCTTGCCGATGTGGAAATGAGGGACTGAAGGTCAGCCCCCGGAAGCGCTGCGAAGTCTTCGCTGGTGATTCTTGTCCGCGCGCTTGTCTGGGTCTTGTCAACGATCGGGCGCTCGGCCTGAATCACCACCTCCGCGAGCCCGACTGCTTCAGACTGCAACTCAAAATTCAGTGTGACCGTCTGATCCGATCCCACCCGCACATTCGTTATTACTTGCGGCGCATAGCCGATGGATGCTGCTCGCACCCGGTATGTTCCGGGGGGGACATTCAGCACAACGTAGTTGCCGTTGATGTCCGCGGATCCTCCCAACGTCGTCCCTTCCAGGACCACGTTCGCCCCCGCAACTGCCGACCCATCAGGACCCTTGACTGCTCCGGATAGCTTACCGTTTCCGGCAACCGCAATTCCTGCTGACAGGAAAACAATCAGCAAGAGAACGGTAAAAAGCGTGTACCATGGTTGCCTCATATCGGTCCTCCTATGAAGTGTTGTATGTACAGGAAAAGCAACAGATGAGTGAGATGCGTACACCATGTTCTGCTGGGACTCCTCTTGCGGGGCTGCACAGATACCGAAGTTCAGCACGTAGACGCCGACGGGTGTGGTATGATGTTTTGAGAAAGACGACTGGAGAAGTACGCCAACACTAGGAACAGCCGACGCGTGGCGCGATGCAGTTCCACGGCAGTATTCACTGCACAGCTGTTTCACTAAAAGAATGGTGTTTTACACATGGAGTATACAAGAAATTTTTACCCTTGTCAAGTCTTTTATCTGGCAAAAGTCCAATCCGCATCTTGACATTGTCATGGCTTTCTGCCATACTCAACAACTTGAGCTCTCCAACTTTTCTCTATGACCACCAGGCGATCATTTCTTATGCAAACCGCGGGCACGGGGACCCTGCTCGGCCTTCTCCCGACGCCGTCCATCGCACAAACACTGCCTCCCGTCGCACCCCCTGAGCCCGCTCCCCTGCGACTCCCTCCGGAGAAGGACAGACTCGACCTCTCCCCCGCGCAATGGATCTGGTATCCATCCGAACGAACGCTTCCGAACAGTGTTGTTCTTTTCCGGCGGGCACTCCGCGTGGATTCCACAGTGCGGAGCGCAACCGGATGGATTGCAGCAGAGAGCCGTTACCTCCTGACCATCGACGGCGCACGCGTCCAATGGGGACCTGCCCCGGCTGACCCGCGCAGAATGGAAGTGGATCCCCTTGACCTTGCGCATCTCCTTTCACCGGGAAACCACACATTCGGGGTCACGGTCCTTCACTACGGGCACGGCGACGGGACCCAGCCTATCGGCAAACCGGGGCTCCTTTTCGCTCTGACGATAACCTACGCAGACGGAACCTCGCAAACCCTCTTGAGCAACGCATCTTGGTCCACCCTCCTCTGCCGGAGCTGGAAACCGGGCCAGTACAAACGCTGGTATCTCCGCGCGCTCCAGGAGGAATTCGATTCGCGTCTCTATCCTTACGGTTGGGATCTGCCAGGCTTTTCGCCGACGGGCGATTGGCTGCCGGCGCAGGTGCTTGATTGTACGGCTGCGCTCCCGCCGAGTTGCTCAACATACGCGGACCATTTGCTCGATGCCCGCGCCGACCGTTCCGTGTCCTGCCTCATTCCCAGGAGTATCCCCTTGCTCACGGAGCAGCCCCTTCCGGTGGAAGAACTTGTGGAAGCGTACTCGGTGGTCTGGCGCCGCCCTGCCGAAGAATACTTCGAGATGCTGTCGCCGGAGGCCTTTGTGGCAACCCCACGCCCGGTTGACTCCCCCACTCCGGGAACGTGGATCACGGAGCTGGATGGAAAGTCCGCTGCCGCCCTCACATTCCGGTTCCGGGAGGAAAACATCGGGTTCCCGT
>JADLEA010000224.1 GCA_020846365.1 Bacteroidota bacterium | reverse complement strand
TGGGCGGCCACGGAACCTGGTTCATGGGGGCGACGTATCCGGACAAATTTGCCGCAATAGGTCCGAGCGCCGGCTGGATCACCTTTCACTCCTACAGGTTCTCCGGCGCACCCGAAGAGTCATCGGCCGTGCAGCTGATGCTCAGGCGCGCAGCGACGCAAAGCGACTTGTTCTCGCTGGCAGACAACTACCGGCATTTCGGCGTCTACATCATTCACGGAGACCAGGATGACAACGTCCCGCCGCAGCAATCGCACATGATGATCGACCGGCTGAAGGTCAAGCACAAAGACTTCGTGTACCACGAGCAGCCCGGGGCGGGACACTGGTGGGACAATTCACCTGAACCCGGGGCGGACTGCGTGGACTGGCGGCCTATGTTCGATTTCTTCGCGCGGCATGTCCGGCCAGGCGCCGAACGGATTCTCAACGTGGAATTCACGACCGCCAATCCGGGGATCTCGGCGACGGATGCGTGGCTGAAGATCGATGCACAGGAACACCAGCTCTCGCTCTGCACCGCACAGCTCACCCTGGAGCCCGGGCAGAACCAGGTGACCGGAACCACGTCAAACGTTGCACGCCTCGCGATTCGTTCTCACGTCTTCGACCCGTCGCGCGCCGCGATGGTGTCCCTGGACGGTCAGAAGATCACCATCGATGCAGGGATTTCCCCTCTCAATGAAGTGTGGTTTGGCAAGACACAGGGCACATGGCGCCGCGTGGGTCCGCCTGCACCTGGAGAGAAGAACGCTCAACGCTACGGTACATTCAAGGAATCATTCCGCAACAGGATGGCCCTCGTGTACGGCACAGGAGGGACGGAGGAGGAGAACACCTGGGCATTTGAACGCGCGCGCTATGACGCGGAAAAACTCTGGTATCAGGGAAACGCATCCGTTGACGTCATCGCTGATACGGAATTCAACCTCTCGGCTGATCCCGACCGGAATGTCGTGCTTTACGGAAACAGCAAGACGCACAGGCTCTGGCAGGAACTGCTTTCCGCATCCCCGGTAAAGGTCTCGCCCGGCCGCGTGGAGTTCGGGGAAAAGACTCTGAAAGGGACGGACCTGTGTTGTCTCTTTGTGAGGCCCCGGCCCGGCAGTGCGGTCGCCTCGGTAGGAGTAGTGTCGGGCACGGGAATTCAAGGAATGAGACTCTCGCATGTTGCACGGTATCTCGAACCCGGGCTGGGACTCCCGGACATCACGGTGTTCAATTCGGACATTCTCACCAAAGGTGATACCGGCGTCGTGCTCACCGGCTTTTTCGGACTGGACTGGTCAATCCCATCCGGCGAGTTTGTCAGGGGATCGAAGTAAGGAACTATTGAGGCGAACGCATGGACAACGAACGCCAAGCCGCGCGTGCCCGCGGGGCTCGCGGCCAGCAACTCATCGGCAGTTCTCGCGGCCACGGTGACACCCGTGGCTCACGCGGTCAGCATGACATCTGCAGTTCTCGCGGCCACCGTGACACCCGTGGGTCTCGCGGTCAGCATGACATCTGCGACTCTCGCGGTCATCATGGCACCGGCGGTCCTCGTGCTCACGAGGCAGTGAACTGGTCCGCCGCATGCAACCGGATCGTCATGATCGTTTGTGCACTCGCGTCGTTGGGCGGCAGTTGTTCTGCTCAACGTGCACAGGATTTCTCAAGCGCGCTTGTCCGGTACGTGGACCCCTTCATCGGCACCGGAGGGCACGGGCATACGTACCCGGGCGCCACGGTACCCAGCGGCATGATACAGATCAGCCCGGACTCCAGAAACGGCACCTGGGACGGGTGCGCCGGGTACCATTACTCCGACAGCACGCTGCTCGGCTTCAGCCACAAGCACCTGAGCGGAACGGGGATGGGCGACCTGGGCGATCTCCTGCTCATGCCGACCCACGCTCGCGGCGCTGCACCGGCGTACTTTCCGGCCCGGTTCTCGCATGAGAGGGAACAAGCGGAGGCAGGATACTATGCCGTTGAACTCCCCGAGAACAACATCCGTGTGGAACTCACGGCTACCATGCGCGCGGGCTTTCACCGATACACGCACCCCGCAACAGAGCCCCTGGATCTCGCAATCGACCTGGTCCACGGCATTGAGGACTCGCCAACAGAAGGCCTGCTCACCGTTCTGAACGATTCCACAATCGTCGGCCATCGGATGTCCACGGGGTGGGCGAGAACGCAGAGACTGTACTTTGTACTTCAGTTCTCCCGCCGGCTCAAGTCCTGGCGGACGAATGCAGACGGAGTCCTGGCGAATGGGTCGCGGAATACGCGCGGAACAAACGTCAGAGCTGTAGTTGAATTTCCCGAAGGCGTCTCCGAGTTGCTGGTGAGGGTCGGGATATCCGGGGTTAGCATCGACGGAGCCATCCGGAATCTCAAGGCAGAGATCCCGCACTGGGATTTCGGCGCGACGAGGCGTGAAGCATCCGCGGCGTGGGAAAAGGAACTTCGCAAGTTCGCAGTCACGTCAGAAGACGAGGCGGCCAAGAAGGTTTTCTACACCGCCGTGTACCATACCTTGCTGGCACCCGTGTTGTTCAATGACGTCGACGGCAGCTACCGAGGCGGTGATGGCGCAATCCACACCTCTACCGCGTTCAACAACTATCACATCTTTTCTCTGTGGGACACCTTCAGAACGCTGCATCCGTTGTATACAATCACGCAGCCACGGCGGACGGAAGACATCGTGCAATCCATCCTCGCTTTCGGGCGGGAGTACGGATTGCTCCCTGTCTGGGCCTTCGAAGGGAACGAAACAAACACGATGATCGGCTATCATTCTGTCCCGGTGATCGTGGATGCATATATGAAAGGGGTGAGAGGGATTGACCCGGACGAAACGTTCGCGGCTCTAAAGAAGATTTCCCAACAGAAACAGCGGGGGCTTCAGTTCTATAGCATGCAGGAGCCGAAGGATATTGAGGTGCGATGGTCCGAACTTCGGAAAGAACGGGTGGAGCCGGACCCGGAATGGTGGACCGAATCCATACCCGGTTCGGGCGAGCTAGTGCCAGGGTACGCCGAGTCGCTGTCGGGCGAGTCGATCCAATACCGTTCGCTCTACCCGGACGTCAAGGATGCTCTGCTCGTCCGCGCGCAGGAAGGAAAGTCTATCCAGTGGAAAACCGCGCCGGTGCCCGCAGGTGCGGGGAACAAACCCGTCACGTTCATCTGGGCGATGGGGGTGGCGTCCATGAGAGGTGCGCACACGTTCCGCCTGCGGGTCAACGGGGAGGAGTGGTTTACGTTCACCACTTCCCTCGACGGTACCCAGACGTACTGGAAGCGACGCAGCCAGAAGGGCGCGGAACTGGTGTTCCAGGCGCAATGGAGGGATGAGTACAACGACCTCTTCGGACACATGTACCTGAGCGTGCCCCCACAGATCCTTGCTCCCGGAACGCAGGCGGTGATCGATGTGCAGGGGGACAGCGCCG
>JADLEA010000223.1 GCA_020846365.1 Bacteroidota bacterium | reverse complement strand
TTGTCCATCGCGATGGCGCGGTTGTTGACCAGCCGGACGGTGTTGCCGTCAATGACGCAGCCGTTGGATGTGGCTTCGAACCTGATCCCCTCGAGGGTCTGGCCGAAGATGTCGTTGCCGCGGATCTGCACGTTGCTGACGGTGCCCGAGAACCGGATGGCGGCCTTTGCCTGGTAGCGGAAGGCGAGATCCTGAATCGTGATGTTGCTTCGGGCTCCGTTGACGCCGTAGTCCAGCACGGTGGCATCTACGGTAAGGGTGTTGGGATCGGCGCCGTTGGGGGCATAGAAGTAGACGTCGTTGGTGGCCGGGTCAGCATACCACTCACCCGGGGCATCGAGCTCTTCCAGCTTGTTGTCCAGGTAGAACCCCCACCCCGCGGTGAAGGGCATGACGGTCGCCGAGGCGAGGGTGAAGGAAGACCCGTTGAAGGAAGTAATGACGCGCGTCTCGAAGGCGAAATCGGCGGTGCGCAGGCGGATGTTCGCACCTGTCCAGTAGCCGGAGGCCTGGGTGACGCCGGAGGAGGTCAGGGTGGTCGAGCCGTTGGTGGTGGCAACGGTCAGCAGGCCGGTGTTGGGAAAGCGCGCCAGGGTCATCTGCCGGGCGTTGCAGAAGACGTTCTTCACGGCCGCAGGAGCTCTGGCGACGTAGACCGCGCCATGGTGCAGCGTCCATCCGGAGAGCCGGACGGCACCGGTGATGACCGGCTTGACGGAGGAGGATCCATAGGCGGCGAAGGAGATCGGCAGAGCGGCCGAACCGGATTGAGAGAGCGAGATCTGCCCGTGAAACTCATCCCCGCGATGGAACAGGACGGCGTCGCCGGGAACAAGCGCGACGGAGTTCAGCTTGGTGATGGACTTCCAGGAAGCTGCCGGAGAAGTCCCGGCATTGGTGTCGTCCCCGTCAGCGGAGAGATAATACGACGTCTGTCCGCACGCCACGGAGAACGCGAAAACCAGAAAGGCCAGAGTGAGTGCAAAGGTCCAAGCGTCATGGCGTCCCGTTGTCTTGCACAGCGCAGGAGTACATCCGGTCAACAGTGACATCGCTATGCCTCTGAAGTTGTTGTGCCATTGAGTATGCCGGCTCCCCGTGATGGAAGTCTCACATCATCATAAGTCGGTCAAAGCCTGTGCCACGCGAATGTGCGTGCAATCACGTTCCAGCGTGATTACCGGACATGGTATCCATGGCGTTCTGTAGAAACTTCATGACGCACGTCACAGCATTTCGAATCCTCAGCGCTCGTTATTGATGTTCGGCGTCGCTTCCGGTATCTTTCACCTCACGTGCTTCATCACGCAGTTCCGTTCGCAGTCTGCACATCCACCTGGTACGCCTAGACACCGATAGTCCATGCCAAGTCCGCTTTCCGATCGCATGCGTGTGTTTGTCAGCGAGGCAAATCCTCTCTGGCTTGCTGCGCTTGCCCTGGTGGTGATCGCGCTGTTCATCTTTCTGCTTGTCTCCAGGCGAAGGGTGGAGTGGATCCTCCTCCTGATGATTGCATCCAGCGCATTCGTCGGATCCACATCCGCCATTGTGGATTCGATGGCTGCACTGGTGCGATGGGGTGCGATAGGGCTTCTCATCTTTCTCCCGTTCGCGCGAAGGGGACATTTCTATCGTGGCGCGGTGGTGTTCTACATGATCTACGCCTTCTGCGGCTTCATCTTTCTGTTCAACAGTGTGAGCCTGGCGTGGCAGCTGCAGCGGGCGTTGCTGCTCATCGCGACGGTGATCGCGGTCCCATCGGCCGCGATCGTTGCGGCGGGGAATCCGGGAGCGCTGAAGCGCTTTTACGCGGAGATCGGCGTCGTCGGCTGTGTGGTCGTTCTCGTGGCTGCGGTGCAGCTTCCCTCGCAGCTGATGACCGCAGACCGGTTCGCCGGCGCAAGCAAGGGGGTGCCGCATTTCGCCATGGTGCTGGGATCCCTCATTCCCTTCGTGTTCCTCGGCATGTGGCGAGAGGGCAAGCGGTTGACGAGAATCCTGTTTGGCGCTGCGTTCGTCACGGGGGCCTTTTGCCTCTTCCTGACAGCCCAGCGGGCCGGAACACTCGCCGGGGTTATCGGGATCGCGCCGCTTCTGCTTACCATCGGGATGTCCAAGAAACTCCGTATCGCTGTCGGCGCCGTCTTGTCCGTGATCTGCCTCTTCCTCCTGGTCAGCAACCTGGAAGAATCCCGGATCAGGTACATCCAGGATCGCTATGAGCCGAAGGCGGGCCTGAGCAACCGCGAAATCATCTGGGGCGAGGCCATGGCGATGATTTCGCAAAACATCTTCATCGGACACGGCACCGGGGCGGCCGAAAACACACGGACGTCGGAACCGAGTTTTCACAATGCCTACCTGGAGGCATGGTACAATGCCGGCTTGATCGGCTTGGTGCTCTTTGCCGCGGCCCAGATCCGCGCCCTGTATGTCATCGTTGCGCTTATGCGAAGCGGCGCTGCAACGATGAAAAGCGAAATCGCGCTCTCTCTCGGCAGTGTCCTCGGCATCTGTTTCGTCGGGTTCTTCGAGAGCTCTCCGGCCGGGGCAAGCACGATTCTGGTTCTGCTGTTCCTGGTGGTTTCATCCACCATGGAAGAGATGTACGCACAGTACCGCGTGCACGCCGTACGCGCACGCACAAAGGGTGCCGCCGGGCTCCGGGCGCGGCCAAACGTCCTCACGACAACGAAGACCATCGTATGACCAAGTTTGTCAAGCAATCTGTCCTGGCCGTCGGCGGCGAAGTCGTCATCTTCGTTGGCTCGCTCCTTTTTGGGATGATCACCGCCCGTACCCTCGGACCATCCGGAAAGGGCATACTGGGGGTTCTTTCCGGGGCGTATGGCATCCTTGTGACCGTTCTGTCGTTGCGCTTCGAAAGAGCAGTCATGTACTATTCCGCTACCAAACCCGATGAGGTGTCCCGCACGGTCAGCGGTGGGCTTCTCGTTGGGGGGCTGATGCTCTTCGCGTTCTTCCCGGCGTACTGGTTCATTCCGGAGAGTATCCGGTACTATGTCTTCGGCGGCGTTCCGGTTGAATATGTGATGGTGGCGCTTCTCTTTCTCCCGAACACGTACCTCATGCTCATTCTGTCGTCCCTGTTCGCAGGGCAGCGGAGATTTGAGAAGCGGCTCGCGTTTCTGGCCGTCGTGCATCTCGTCAGGGTCAGCGTGGCCTTCTTCGGCCTGGTCCTGTGTGGGTTTTCCTTGAGGGAGTTCATCATCCTCTTCAGCATCACGGAATGTGTCCTGTACGGAACCCTGCTGGTCCTGGTGTTCAGGATGAATCGCTGGGCATTCGGCATTGACTGGTCTCACCTGAAGGGAATGGTGCAGTACGCGGCGGCAGGATCCCTCAGTATCCCGTCGGAGCTTGTCCTGTCGAACCTGTTCCTGCTGGTGCTCAGCGTGGTGCGTGGTTCCTATGAAGCCGGACTCTTTGTCGTTGCGATCATGATGACAAACACGCTCGGCCAATTTGCCAATGCCTTGAAGGACGTGATTCTCCCGTACGCCGCTTCAGACGGCAACGTGGATGAATCGCAGGTGCTGAGGGTGCTGATCAGCATTGAACTGTTGATGTCCATAGGTCTCGTCCTCGCCGGCCGGTATGTCCTTGTTCTTCTGTATGGCACGCAGTTCGAAGGTTCATTTCTGCCTGCGGTATTGCTGGTCCCGGGGGTGCTGGGCGCGACGGTCTGCAGCGTGCTCTCCGCCTCATTGCAGGGGAGAGGCAGGCCGGGGTTGGCTTCTCTCGCCCCGGGCGTGGGAAGTCTCTGTGCGATTGCGCTCGTGCTCTGGTTGATCCCATTGCATGGGATTCTTGGCGCTGCGATTGCCAACGCGGCAGCGAACCTTTTCAGCGCATTCACGGCCGTCTTTCTGTATGTGCGTCTGACGAAGAGCCCTGTGCGTCGCATGTTTGTGCTTGAGGGCGCGGACATTCGGGCAACCGTTGCTGTTGTCAAGGACCGCTGGCATGTGATGCGAACCGGACACGGTGCGGAGTAAGGACGCGCCTCTCCCGAAATGCAGTCCGCTCTTGAACCGTTGGTCGATATGGGGGGAATGTGAACTCAACATCGCCGCATGACCGGATGCACCTGGTCATCCTGTCCCACAACCGCCCGGAATGTCTCCGGCGGCTGCTGCAGGATGTCGCAGTGCCGATGGCACAGCGGGGTATGCAGGTCACGCTGGTGGACAACGCGTCGGGTCGGGACGTCCGGACTCTCCTCCGGGCGTTCAACGATATCCCCAATCTGGAGATCCTCTTCCTGGGGGAGAATGCGGGAGTAGCCAAAGGCCGCAACGCAGGGTTCAGACGCTCGACCAGAGAAATCGTTGTGTACCTGGACGACGATTCGCTGATCGATCCGGAAGTGCTGGAACACGTTCCCCGGCGATTTGACGCGATGCCCGACGCCGGCATTCTCGCCTTCCGCGTGGTGCATGGTGAGTCCGGGGAGGCACAGAATGAGCATGGCCCCGCATGCACGATGGTCGGCAATTTTCACGGAGCCGGCCACGCCATACGGAAGGAAGTGCTGGACCAGGCCGGTTACCTCGACGAGACGTGTTTTTTCGGTGCGGAAGAGGTGGAACTGAGCATGCACGCGCTGGTCGGGGGAGGGACGACGGTGTATGTGCCCGATCTGCTTGTTCGCCACTTCAGCGTCCATAGGAGCGGTACTGACCGCGTGCGGCGCCGTGTGCATTGGGCCCGCAACTATGCTATGGTGCTGTTCCGGTATCTGCCCCCGGGGGTTGCTGTGCTCTTCACTGCGAGGTTGCTCGCCTCTTACCTCTGGTGGGGGTTCAAGGATCTGAAGTTTCCGGCGATCGTCCTTCCGTTCGCAGGTGCGCACGGAGCACTGCGAGGCATCCGAACGCGCAATCCACTCCCGCCGGAGGGCGTCGCGTTTTACAGAAACCCTGCCACGCGCCCGGAGATCGGCAATGTGAGCCTGATATCCAAGCTCCTCCGGCATGGCGCTGCTCCAGCATATCCGGAACATCGCGACTAAAGGAGTGCATTCGTGCGATTGCTCCATGTGTCAAATATCGTGAGTCACCATCAGATCCCGCTCGCCCGCTGCTTCGCGCGGACGCTTGGGGAGAAGAATTTCCGATTCGCAGCAACGCTGGCGGGGCTGCCTGATC
>JADLEA010000222.1 GCA_020846365.1 Bacteroidota bacterium | reverse complement strand
GCGCGGATGGAAGAAGCGAGCGACCCGACAATATCCGGGAACGAGAACGCATGCCTTCTCTCGATACGCGCGAGATGGATCTGGGCAACCGCGATCGTTCGCGCGAGAGGGGCCGTGAAGTCGAACGTCTGGCACCCAAAGCCGCAACCCCCGGCGACACGAGAGCCACCGAACGGAATCGGGGCTGGTTCGAAGTCACACCCAGAAGCAACAGGGACGTGGAACGGCAGGGGCAACCGGATATGCAGAACCGGAGTGAGGGAACCCGTTCACGGGTTGAGGGCCGCACCGAACGCCCGCAAGAGCGGTCCCTGGAACGGACTACGCCGAGACCGCAGGAACGTTCGTGGGATAGGAGCACTTCCCGACCGCAAGAGCGCAGCTCTTCAGTAGGGACGGAGCGCCAGTCTTCACGCCGCTCATCCGAAGGCCGGTCGACCGGCCGGTCGGGCGGCCAGGAGTCGCAGCGTCCCAGCTCACGGGGAAGGCAACGTTAGGGAGAGGACGGCGCCTCAATAGTTACGCCGCATTGGTGGGGGGGAAGGGACCGGGGCCAGCGAACCAGCTGGCCCCGGTTTTTTTATTGCCCGCTGACGAAATCGGTCTTCCGCTTCAGCAACTGGTCTGCGCGCCACGAATAGATCCGGTACACTTGCGTGGTGCGAGAGGTGATCACGGTGATCATGTTGTCGCCGGGAACACGATGGAATCCAAGCTGCGTCCCATCGACGTCCAGCACCCCGACCAGCGGCGGAATACCCGTCAGCGCAGTATCCACGAACTCATCGGCTTGAAACGCGCTGAGGGATGAGAGAAACGATCGCACCGTGTGTTCCGCCGCGGGGACGCCGTCAACGAGCCACAGTGAGTCCTGCGCCTGCAGCGTGAAGCTCGTGTCACCATAGTGGAATCGAACGGACCGGATGGCTTCGGGTGTGCTGGAGAAAATCGCTTTATCTCTCCAGTCCCGCGAAGGCTTCCCGAAAAACTGTGCCAGCATGCCGGCGGCGAGATAGACCCCGGCATCTCCTTCGCGCCGGACATACGTATCGGTGTACGCTGGGCCTGGCTTTCCAATGCGGAAGGCCGCCCGTTCGGTTCCCCTCTCATAGATGCGGACGAGCGTGCCGCTCGAGTCGACCTGAAACAGCCCCTGCTTCTCGGGGTTGGAGGAGATGAGACTTGAGAGGCGAATGGATTTCCCCTGTCCGATCGCACTGTGAACGCTCCTCGGGTCCGCGGGAGCGCGCAGCGGTGCCGTCAGCATCCAGACCGATCCTTCCTTCTGAAGGGAGATGGTCTCTGTTCGTGTGATGATGTCCATGCGGTCGATTGCCGCAGAGTCATACGCGGCCAGCACGTCTCCGTCCTGTGACGAGACACTCTGGTCTCCCGGTTGCTGCAGCACCAGAACCACCGCGCCGGCGAGAACAAGAAGGATTGCGACGAGGATCCAGGTAGTGCGCGTCATTGTACCTCCAGAGCTTTTTTGCGGGCTTTGCGCATGCGCCAGCGGAGGGCGCCGTAGCCGAGTACCAGGAGAGGCGGCAGCGCCAGGTTGGCATACTTGATCATCTTCTTCGTCCCGTCCTCGAGCTGCTCCAGCGGCGGGAGCGTGGCTTCTTTCGTGCGGATCGTGATGAGCCCGGTGTCGTCCATCAGGTAATCGACCATGTTGGCAAAGAGGGTCATGTTATCCCGGCTGCCTCCCATGAACTGGTCGCGTGCGAAATCGCCGTCACCCAGCAATACGACACGCGTCTCGGGGCTGCGGGTTGCCGGTGCGGCGGGAGGCGGTGTGGCACCCGGGGTCGTGTCCACGGGCGCCGGCTTCCCTTCATACAGACTGGTGAAGGAACCCTCGACCACCGCGCCGAGGGGAATCGAACTCTCCGTGAATTCCTCCCGGGTGTACTGTCTGAGTGGGTCGAAGATGAACATACCCGTCTGCCTGCCGCTTTGCTTCGAGGATCGTGCGAGGATTTCCGCACGGAGCCCCCTGGTGCCGACGCCCACCGTATCGATCGAGCTCGCGAAGAACATGACCAGGTTCTGCAAATCCTTCACCATCATGTTCCCTTCGCTGAAGGTATTCACCAGCGGAAGGTAGGGAAAGGGGACCTGGGACTGGATGTTGAAGCCGTACTGTTGCTGGACGATGGTTACGCTTGCACACTGCAGGTCGCGCACGAGGTCCGGATTGATGCGCAGTCCGTATTGCTGGAGCATGTCGTCCAGATTCAGTTCGAGCGCCCGCCCATACTGATTCTGGAGGTTGGCCTCGACGCGGTTGAGAAGGAATGCCACCTTCCCGCCGCGCATAAGGTACTGGTCGATCTGGAATTTCACCGGCTCCGGCAGGGGGGAGGTTGGTGCGATGACAAAAAGCACGCCGATGTCAGGCGGAACCGCCGCGCCTTTCGCCACATCCACGGGCACGAGATCATACTGTTTGCGGAGCAGTTCCTGAGCCCTCGAGAGTTCCTCGAGACCGGGGGAGCCCGACCCGCTCAGGAAACCGATCCGGTGTCTCGTGCGGTTGGTGAGCCGATGCACGGTGCTGCTGATTTCATATTCCAGGGTGCCCGTGTTCTGGATGACCGGGATCACCTCTTTCCGGTCTTCGTAGAGGAACACCATGCCCATGTAGGCACGTTTGACCTCGAACTTGTCCTCCTTGACCACCTGCACCTGAACGGGTGCGATGCCCTGCTGCTGGGCTTCCCGCTCACCCTCTTCTCCGGATGGGTCGATGAATTCGAACTGGAAATTCCCCTTTGCATACGCGCGGTATTCGTTCAGCTGATCGAGCAGCATGCGCCGATGGCTGTTGTACGGGGCGGGGAGATCCTCCGTGAAATAGGCCTTGACGGTAACCTTGTCATCCAGGGTTTGCATGAGCCGCTTGCTGGCATCAGCCAGCGTGAACAGCCCGCTCCGGGTCATGTCGATCCGGTCGAACAGCCGCACCGACACGAAATTCAGGAGGACGAGGATCGCCAGGACGATGCCGAGGCGCACCAGGGACTGTGTTCTGCGAATATTCTTCATCATGGTCTGATCACCACTTCCGACGTTGCAGGGACAATGTTGCAAGGTAAAGGGAGAAGCCGAGCAGGGACGCGAAGTAGAGTACGTCCCGTGAGTCGATGACGCCGCGGGCGATATTGGAGAAATGGTAGTCGATGGAGAGGAATTCCATCGTTGTCGCGAACGACTCGGGTACGTACATCAACACCTTGTCCATCAGAAAAAGGGCAAGGATCACGAGAAAGCTGATGATGAACGCCACGATCTGATTTTCCGTAAGGCTGGACGCGAGCAAGCCGATGGCGATGTAGACGCCGCCCATGAGCAGGAGGCCCAGATAGCCGGTGACCACCGGACCGATGTCCAGCGGGCCCAGCGAGCCGATCGTGATCACGTACAGCAGGGTCGGGAGCAGAGCCACGGCGAGCAGGACCCATGCAGCCAGGAATTTGCCGAGAATGATCTCGCTGTCGCGCACGGGTTTCGTGGTGAGCAGCTCAAGCGTTCCCGATTTTTTCTCCTCCGCGAGGAGCCTCATGGTCACAGCCGGCACAAAGAAGAGGAACACCAGCGGCACCAGCTCAAAGAGGATGCGCAGAGAAGCGACATTCATCAGAAACATGTTGCTGGTGAAGAACCATCCGATGATGCTGAGGAAGACGATGATCACCACGTAAGCAACCGGGGAGTTGAAGTACGAGCGCAACTCCCTTCGGAAGATCGGGGCGATGTTGGCAAGTGCGACAGCGGGCATAGGCGTACCTGAGGATTATGTCGTTGTCAATTTGTGGAACACTTCTTCAAGTGTCGTTACCTTCCGGTGCATTTCCAGGAGGACCCAGTGGTTCCGCACCGCAAGGTGGAAGATCCCCTCCCGCACATCAATCCCCTTGTCGGTGTGGATTTCAAACCGGCTCGACGGCGGCGTATGGGCCAGGAGTGTGACAGCGGTGACGGAGGGGAGTGTCCGGAGCGTGGGGGCGATGGTCTGAAGCGGGTCGACGGTGTCGGC